>CAZQJX010000231.1:0-1500 GCA_964592965.1 uncultured bacterium | reverse complement strand
TCTATCGCTCCTACCCACCAGACCCTATCTGAAACCTTTACCGCCTTTAAATGATGACTCATTTTTTCCCTCCCTAAAAATCTATTTGCTCAGCTCCTCAAGAAGCTGATTTAGCTCAGCAATATGCCCTAGCTCCTCACGAATAATCTTTTTAAGCCGTGCCCGCTCATCATCATTTCTCATCGCCTCCATAAATCCCAAATAAAAAACCACTGAATCCTTCTCACGACTGACCGCAAACTCAAGTATATCCTGTATAGAATCAAATTGCTCAGGTGAGCTAGCAGGGCTGGTTTTAAAAACCTTTCCTTTGACAAAAGCCTTAAGATATAAAAGCGCCTCGCCCTGAGGGTCAACTACCAATTCCTCAAGGGTTTTGCTTCCAAGTTGTTCTTTCATCTCTTGAAATGTGCGCAAATGCTCATTTTCCATCTCTGCCAGAGCAAGAAAAAGCTCCTTGCTTTTCCGCTCCTCCTCCCGCTCAGCAAGTGCCCGATAAAACTCTACTCCCTCACGCTCCATCTCCAGCGCCATCTCTATTACTTCATCAAAGCTAAATCCTAAGCTCATTTTTTCCCCTCCTTTTAGGTTTTAAATCCCATCAAGACCGCCTCGCTCCTTTTCTTGAAACCAAGCTGAAGGATTCTCACGATAAAATTTAAGGTCAGAAAGAAGCTGAAAATGTCCACGCTCCTGCTCAATCAGCCTTTTAAGAAATTCCCTTTCCGCATCAAACTCCGCTCCCTCAGCTCGCTCCTGATAAAACCTGATTGATTGCTCCTCAAGCTTTAAGCCCATCTCCAGCGCCTGAATATCTTTGCTTGAAGAGCTTAGCCCCTGCTTATGCCTCTCCACGAGCTTTTTAAAAAATCGCTCAAACCTCTGGGGAGCTTCTTCTTCAAACTCATCAAGCACAACCGCAAATTCCTGAGCTAAATCCGTACTAGCTATTACCCTGCGAATCCAGTCAAAATGAGCCTGCTCCTCATCTGCCAGCATTCTAAATACTTCCTTTTCCAGCTCTTCATCTGCCTGCTCTGCTTTTTGCAAATAAAAATCCCTGCCTTTTTTCTCCATCTCCAAAGCACTCTGATATATTCCCCTTATGTTGGTGCTGTTTTTCATCATTTATCCTTTCTTTGAAGTTTATTTTGGCTCAGTGAACAGCAATTACTCCCGCCTCCTAACCCTGACTTTTCCACAGCCCGTGAATATTGCAATATTCCCTCAGCTCAATCTTTTCTGGCTGAAGCGGAAAAAACGCCTCCGAAGCCGAGCCGGGCTTGAGAAACTGCCTGTATGCCTTGCCATCAGCAATAAGCTCAATCCATTCAATATAATGCTTTTCCTCCATAGGATGAGGCACAGAACCCACTTTAACCTTAATCCCGCCTTCTACTTTTTCCATCACAGGCAGATGCTTTTCCTGCGAAGCATCTACTGTATTCTCCTGCATAAGCTTCATCGGCTGACCACAGCAGACCAGCTCGCCCTTTCCCG
>CAZQJX010000230.1:0-1639 GCA_964592965.1 uncultured bacterium | reverse complement strand
TTTCCTGAACTTCCCGCCTCATCTCCAAAAGACCTTTTTTCAAAACCTTCTCATAATCCAAAATCACATGCCCCTGATAGCTGGCAATGGTTGCGCAGGTAGAAATCATAAGAACCTGACGGGAAGTATTGGCAGGAATGGCAAAGACAAAATCATGCATATCTTTGGAATAAATGCCTGATTTAACTAGCTCCTGCTCCAAGCGGTCAACAATGGTTTTTCCTCTCCAATAAGGAAGGAGCTTTCGCTTGAGGAGCCTTTTATCTTCTGGTTTTATCTGAAAGGGATTAATTTTTCGCTTGGGCATTGTTTGAATGCCAACATTTAAAGGCGCAGGACCTGAGGCACGAACAATCTTTTGATTGCGAATAAACTCACCAAGCGCACCTTTGCGAAGCAAATAAAAAACAGACTTTAAAAGCGAGCGGATGCGGAAAAGAAGCATAGAACTTGCATCAAGCTCATTTTCCAGCACCTTATTAAAGACGCCTCTTTCAATATCAATGGGAATGCCGAGGAAATATTCTGTCCAGTAGCCAGCAATGCGGTCGTCAGGGTCAAGATAGTGGGTCATATTCTCATAGACATTTTTCATTGCCTTTGCCACGCGGATAGGAAGGGGCTCGCCCTCGGTCTTCTTCCAACTTTCCGTGTAATACTTTGCCCGCTCAATAGAGATATAAGCAGGACCTTCCTGATATCTCCTTCTCAAGCGGGTGATGCGCTCTGAGCTGGTGGGTTTGTCTGAAGAAAAACTTAATTGCGATGCTTGACAAACAATTTGACTACTCATTTAATGCCTCCTTTTAATTTTAAATTACCCCATTCAAAAAGCTTAGTCAAAATTTTTGGTCAAAGATTTTATTCAGCGGGTTAGAATCTAAATTAGTTGAGGAAAAAGAGGCTCTGCAGTCAGCCTTTTAAAATACCAAAAGTTAAAGATTAAATTCTTCCACATTTTGCCAAAAATATTCACCAGCGCTCTTGAATGTTTTAAGTAATGTGATAGTATTTTTAAGAAGGATTTAGAGCCCGGGTGGCGGAAAGGTAGACGCAGGGGACTTAAAATCCCCTGGGGCTTTGCCCCGTGAGGGTTCGACTCCCTCCCCGGGCATTAGATTTTTAAATTCCTGTCAATAAATTCCTTCAATCAAGTCTTTTTAGTAAGCGGTTCACACAAAATTTTTACTTCTGAACTCAAAAATTTCCAGATAAAAAGCAGGAGCTTTCTGGCAAAGCAAAAGGATTGTTCAAAAATATACAATTTTGTATTTGCCTGACAGATTAAAATAAATGGAGCGGTAAAAACCCTAAAATATAAAAACCATTGGCTTTGATATTTCCTTTCATTTAAACTCTTGAATGTTTAAAACGATGTGATAGTATTTGAATAGATAATCCTTTTGAGCTAAAAGCTAAGAGCTTGAGCAGGCTGAAGGATAAGTTAAGAGTGGCTAAAAGAGGCATCTTTTAAAAGTCTTTGAAAGATAGAGCGAGGGTGGCGGAACTGGCAGACGCGCTGGACTTAGGATATGAAAAGATATCTAAAAATTGCCCTAAATTAATAATTTATTGAAAAATAGGTAAAAAGCGGGCTGGTCGCGGTTCCTGATATTCCTGATTATTCCGCAATTTTATC
>CAZQJX010000229.1:0-1677 GCA_964592965.1 uncultured bacterium | reverse complement strand
AGTTTTTATGCCTTCGTTAGAAGATGCTATTACCAGCTGGATAAAATCGCAGGAAGATTACTTCCAAACCAAACCACCAACTCCGCCCAAGCCAAAAACCTACTGGGAAAAACTGGCAGAAGAAGAAAAAAAGCGCACTGAGATTGTGCTCCGCTATAATGAGCTTTATTGTCAGGCAAAAAAGAATCTGGCTGATTATGGTCTCAAACTTGAACCTGTGCGAATAAGGATGGTTGAGAAAAAGCTTTTTATTTACCTGCGATTAATTAACACAAATTCCCAGCCAATATATCAACCAAGAATAAGGCTTTGCGGTGGAGTGGTGAGCGATGAGCTTGACCTTGGGTTTGAAAGAATGCCCGGCAAGTTCCAAACTACATTCTACATTATTCCTAAAAGCTATCTCTTGCAGAAGGTTTCAGAAGAAGAATATAAAATCGCTCCCTATTGGGGATTGGTGATTTGGAAGGATGCCAACGGGATGGAGCATAAGGCAGGAATGGATGTAGCGCCTCAGGAGCCTTCAGAGTAAGCCCCTTTTTCTAGCCAGCTGATTAAAAATCCTTTTGTATTCAATCTCCCACTCAGGGGTTCCTTCAGGAATGTTTTTGATTCGGGCACGAGCTTCTCTATCTATTTCTTCTTCTAAGCCGAGATGTTTATCAAAGATTTTTGCCATTTTTTTTCTCATTACCCAATCTTCAGAATAAACCTCACTCACCCTGCTGTTAATCATAAAGCATTCAATGATTTGATTACATATCCAGCGGATAGCTCCATCGCCTATTTCAAATTTCTTCTCTTCAGCCAACTCCCGCTTGATTCTTCCAAAATCCGTGTAATTTAATCCACGCTTCTGAATAATCTCCCTTGCCTGACGATTAAGCTCCTCCTCCATCCGCAGATACTCCTTAATTATAGCTTCAACATCAAGTATTACTTCCTCAACTTGGTCTGGCTCAACCTCAATATCGCCCTCTTCAATCAAGGTTTTGACAATATCTTCAGAAATCGGTCTTATTTTGCCCCTATAAATTCTCATTTTTTCTTATCTATTTTATTGTTTAAACCAAAATTGTCAACCAGATTAAAATCCGGCTTGATTCCTTTTCAACTAGAAAGTGGATGGTTTAATTTTGATAATTATTAAAAATATTACCTCAAATTTTTTCCTCGCTTCGGTTTTGACTAGTTTTTATTAAAAAAATCAAGCTATTAGATTCAGCAGAAGAAAAATTCCTGCTCAGCTTTGCTAAAAAATCACTTCAATTTTTAAACCAGCGGTTTTATTTCTGTAGCTTATGGAAGTTATTAAAAATTAATCTCTTATGCAAATGACAAAAATACTTTTGCTTCAATTTTTATCCATCTGGTTTATTTATTGCACAAGCACCTTTTAAGCTGATGCAGAAATTTGCAGAGGAGCAAAAGCGTATTATCAATTTCAAGAGATTAAGCAGAGCGAATTGCAAGCTGATTTTTTAAGCACATCTCAAATGCTTGTTGTCGGGATTATAAAAGCCGAATTTTAAAGCTGGGGCAGGCTTTTTCTTCACTTAAAAGCTTGGCTTAAGAGAAAAACAATCTTGACAAGCAGAATGAAAATTTTAAAATAATAAAAGGGTGCGCCCTTAGCTCAATTGGATAGAGCGTGTGGCTACGGACCACAAGGTTGGG
>CAZQJX010000228.1:0-1809 GCA_964592965.1 uncultured bacterium | reverse complement strand
GCCTCTTATCCTCAAACCCTTGCCAAAGTAGAGGTTTTAGCAGAGCCTGAAGAGGGCAACGGCGGGATTTTAAAGGTTCGTGGACTGGTATATAACGCCAGCAAAGAAAGTGCAGGCGCAATTATTGAAATTGAGCTTAAAGACCCAGAAAGAGAAGGGCAAATTGTTTTTAGAAAAACCCTTGCTCCTTTAATGATTCCATCTAAGGGGCTAGCTAGTTTTAAGGTGGGATTCAAGCTTTTTGAAGTCAAATCTTGGAGCCCAGATTCACCTCATTTATATCTTCTTGCTTTTCGCTTAACAACCCCGTTCGGAATTGAAGAAAATTCTCTAGAGGTGGGCTTTAGAAAATTTGAAGTGAAAAAAGATGGAATTTACTTAAACGGAAAGCCTTATTATATCTACGGCATTAATCGTCATGAAGACGACCCTAAAACTGGCTTTTATCAAACTGATGAAAGGCTCACTGCAGATATAAAATTACTTAAACAGCTTGGCGTTAATCACCTGCGAGGAGCGCACTATCCTAATGACCCTCGCTGGCTGGTGCTTTGCGACCGCTATGGAATTACAATGACTGAGGAAATTCCTCTTTATCAGGCGGGTTTGGGTATTTTAAGGTGGCTTGAAGCAATTATTAAGCCCTACAAAAAAGCTGGTTTACTTAAAAGCTGGGAGATAAACGCTTTAAAGCAGATTAAAAATCCTAAGCTGGTCAATAATGCTATTCTCACTCTGGCAGAGATGATTGAGCGTGACCGCAATCACCCCTGCATAATTATGTGGTCTATTGGAAATGAAAATCTTACGCTTTTTACTAAAACTGCCCGCTCAACTTATAAAAAGCTTTATGAAGTTTGCAAAAAGCTGGACCCAAGCCGAGCAGTAACCTTTTCTATCCTTACTTTTCCTGCTTTAAGCCCTGTAGCTGAAAAAACCGCTGATATTGCAGATATTATTTCAGTTAATGAATACTATGGCTGGTATTTTGGTAAAATCTCTGGTGCAGGAAAATATTTTGATAAGCTTCATAGGAAATATCCGCAGAAGCTGTTTATCATTTCAGAATTTGGTGCTGGTGCTGTGCGAGGCTGGCACGACCCTGAGGCAAGAAAAAAATTTAGCGAAGAATATCAAGCCAGATTGTTAATTGAAACTTGGAAGCAGATTAAACAAAAGAATTGGATTGTAGGTGGTATGCCGTGGATATTTGCAGATTTCCGTTGCGGATGGTTTGGAACAGACCACCCTGTGCCAGAAATGAACTTAAAAGGTATTGTAGATTATGAACGAAAGGAAAAACTTTCTTATCAAGAGCTAAGGGAATTTTATTTAAATCAAAGAAATCAAAATTAGTCCTCTTAAATGCTTATTCTGATTCTTTGCAAAAATCTACAAATATATCCGAATCTCTGTTTTAAGCCACTTAAATAAACAAAATTATTCTAGCAGAACTATTATCCAAAAGGCTTTTTCATAAAGTTTGACACTAGCCTATTTTCTAACTACCTTAACTTTGAGGAGTGCGGTTTTATGGTCAAGCGAGTAAGAGTTCGCTACAAAGGTACGGTTCAGGGAGTTGGTTTTCGTCCTCATATTTACCGCTTGGCAAAGGCTTATAATCTTGCCGGATGGGTGAACAACGACCCAGGCGGGGTGACGGTTGAAGTTGAAGGGGTGGTAGAAAATATTGAGCGGTTCCTCAAGGAATCAGTAGAAAAAGCTCCGGTTCTTTCAAGAATCAAATCAGTTGAGCACAAAGAAATAGAGCCAAAGGGAGAAAAAGATTTTGTCATTCGCGAATCCGAG
>CAZQJX010000227.1:0-1834 GCA_964592965.1 uncultured bacterium | reverse complement strand
TTTTCTTCAGAGATAATCGCATAATATCTGGCAAGGATTTCTTTTTCTATCTTCTCTCTTGTCTCTTGATTTATGGGATGGACCAAATCCCGCCAAACACCGTGTTTGTCTTTTTTATTCGGCATTGCAACAAAAAGCCTTTTCTCTCCCTGAATAATCTTTAAATCATGAACCGCAAAACAACCATCTAAAACTATACTAACATAAGCTTTAAGCGGACCTTCCTCGTGAACAGGAAAAATCCTGATTTCAGTTATCTCCATCCTGCTACTCCCAGGCTGAATGGTTTAAATAAAGGAAAAGGAAGGGCTTTTTGGCAAAAGCCCTTCCTTACATCCCAAACACCTGCCAAACAGAAAAGATTAGGCAGCACGCAAGGGTCGGCGCTCAATAGGCTCGGTTAGCTCACCCTGCTCGCTCAGAACCTCCTTATACTTCTCTAAAACCTTCTCTTCAATGTAATCTCGCATCTTTTGATTGAGCGGATGAGCAATATCCTTAACTAGTCCATTTTTGCGCTTCTTGTTGGGCATAGCAACAAAATACCCCTTTTGCGCCTTAATCACCTTCAGGTCACGAACCACAAAGCAGTTATCAAAGGTGATTGTCACATAAGCTTTGAGTTTGTCCTCATTCACCGGATAAACTACAATGTCAGTAATCTCCATTGCTTACCTCCTTTGCTGTTGTTTTTATAAAAAATTATGCTAAAACTATGCCAATATTTTTGAAAGAAAATTTTGTTTATTTTTCAAATAGTTATAAAGGCTTGAACAATGGGATTCAGAAAAAAAAGAAAAAACTATGGGCATAAAAAGAGCTCTCACGATAACTATTTGAAAATAAAAGAAAATCTCTGTGGAAGGTTTAGAAGAAGGTTGAAATAGTGTCGCATTATGGTTTCACTTTCGCAATGCTTTGAAAAATTTGTAAAAAATCTCAAAGTATAATGACGGTTTTATCTAAACTGAATGAACATTCATTCAATCTAATTGTCTCATTTATTTGACAAATGTCACAAAGTTGAGACAAATTTATCCAGATGGAAGGTGTAAAAAATAAAGGAAGAAAGGCTTTAAATAACCTTAGCACATTTAAAAAATAATCTTAACAATAATTTTCTTCTCCAGGCTCACAATTCTTGCGTCTTTGATTCCACCTTTAAGCTCAATGACCACACGGGTTTTATCAGGATAGGTTCCCACTCTAATCTGCCTAATCTTTCCAGCATTTACCTGAAAGACTTTTTTCTTAAGCTGATAGCCCACGCCAAAAATATCAATCACAATTCTGATGGGATTTTTCAAACTCTCCACCCGATAGTCATTAAATTCCCCATCTCCTGAGATAATTACTTCAAAACTTCCTTCCAACGAACGATAGGTGATATTGGTCAGATTTTTAGCAGGTGGGTATTTCTTTATCTGACTTGGTGCGGGCAAAATTTCTTTAAGCATCTTCTTGGCTTCCTCTTCTTCTGCCGGCTCAACAGGCACAACCGCTTTTCCTGTAGGAGCCCCACCAGGACCAATGACCAGCTTCTGAATTTTAGGATACAGCTCTCTTGGAATTTCTATCTCTTCTTTTTTTTCTGGAGCTTTTTTCCGTTTGATTTCTTCTAAAGCCACCTGAAAGCCGTAATCTGTGCTGGAAATTCTATAGGTTATGTTCTTGTTGAGATATAATGTTATTTGCACAGCCTTTTTCTCTGGCTCTTCCTCTGTTGCTTTAACGATGGTTTCCTTTAATTCATAAGATTTTACCAAAGGCTGGTTTACCTCTTCCTGACGAGGGATTTTTTTATCCAGCTCTGCGTTATTAATGGTTATAATCA
>CAZQJX010000226.1:0-1917 GCA_964592965.1 uncultured bacterium | reverse complement strand
GTGCTTTGTGGTGGCGTGACCGAGCTTATTCGTGCAGGTTTTGAAACTTTGGTAGAAGCAGGCTATCAGCCAGAGGTGGCTTATTTTGAATGCCTGCATGAACTCAAGCTGATTGTGGATTTGATTTATCAGGGTGGGATCAGCTATATGCGTTATTCCATTTCTAACACTGCTGAATATGGCGACCTCACCCGCGGAAAAAGAATAATCAATGAATCTGTGCGGAGGGAGATGAAAAAAATCCTTGCTGAGATTCAAAGCGGAGAGTTTGCTCGTGAGTGGATTTTAGAGAATCAGGCAGGAAGACCAGTTTTTCAGGCACTTGCCAGAGCTCAGCGCGACCATCTGATTGAAAAAGTAGGAAAAGAGCTCAGAAAAATGATGCGCTGGATTGAAGCCAAAGAAGACCCAAGAGAAAGCTGATGCAAAATCAGGGATACATATTTGCCAAAGAAGGTCATAAATGGGTTTATTCCAGCTGGATTATCTTTATGGTCACACTTCCTTTTGGAAAGTGGTGGCTTACAGTACCGGCTGGGCTTTTCAGCTTGTTCGCAATGCTGTTTTTCCGCAATCCTGAGCGCGAGCCACCAAAAGAAAATGGCATTTATGTAAGCCCTGCTGATGGAAAGGTGGTGAGGGTAGAGGAGAAGATTCTTGAAGACCGCTATCTTCACCAGCCAATGAAACTGGTTAGCATATTTATGTCTCCGCTGGATGTCCACATCAACCGCATTCCCAGAAGCGGAGAGGTGGTGGATGTGATTTATCATCCGGGCAAGTTTATATCTGCCAATCGCGACAAAGCCAGCTTGGACAATGAGCAAAATGCCATCATTGTTCGTGATGAAAAAGGAAGGATTTATATGTTTGTTCAAATTGCTGGCTTTATTGCTAGAAGGATTGTTTGTTATGCCCGTGCTGGCAAAGAGGTGGAAATTGGTCAGCGGGTGGGAATGATTAAATTTGGTAGTAGGCTGGATGTTTATTTGCCTTTAGAAGCAGAGATTACAGTAAAGAAAGGAGATAGAGTCTGGGCGGGTAAGTCAATCATCGGGAGGCTAGAATGAGCGAGCGAAAAAGAAAAGGGGCGCTCTTTCTGCCCAATGCCATTACTACTGCCAGTATGCTTTT
This sequence comes from uncultured bacterium, assembly GCA_964592965.1. GTDB lineage: Bacteria > RBG-13-61-14 > RBG-13-61-14 > RBG-13-61-14 > DRUE01 > CAZKMM01. The sequence continues at coordinate 783 of CAZQJX010000226.1, read as the reverse complement.
TGGTTTTTATTCCATTCAACAGTCCATTTTGGGCAATTTTATTAATGCTAGCTGGGCGATTTTAATCGCTGCGGTTTTGGATGCGCTTGATGGAAGAATTGCCCGATTGGTTAAGGGCACAAGCGAATTTGGAGAGGAATATGATAGCCTTGCGGATTTGGTCAGCTTTGGTCTTGCGCCTGCGATTTTAGCGATACGCTGGGGCTTGGAGCGGTTTTTTGGAGAGCTGGCTTGGGCGGTAGGGTTTATTTATCTGGCAGGAGCTGCCATTCGTCTGGCGAGGTTTAATGTTCTTATCGGCACTGAGCAGTCTCGGACATATTTTCAGGGAATGCCCAGTCCCTGTGCAGCCGGCTTGCCAGTGACTCCAGTGATGGTTTATACCAAATATGTCAGCAACGGCGTTCTTGAGTTTTATCCGATGGCAGTGGCGTATCTGATAGCGGTTGTGGGAGCAGGGGTTTTAATGGTCAGCCCCATTCGTTTTCGCACATTTAAAGATATTCAATTTACCAAATATGGCATTCATCTGCCTTTGTTTGGTTTTGTGATTATCCTCGCCTGCCTTTTCCTTTGGCCTCAGGCAACTTTATTTGGTGCAACGGTAGCTTACATTAGCTGGGCTTTTTTGGAAGAGTTTTTAATTATTCGCCCTAAAGAAAAGGAAATCAGGGCAAAGCGAAGCGAGGCGAGGAGAAGGAGAAGGGAGGAAAGAAGGCAGAAAAAGCTCAAAGAAAAAGAGGCAAAGATGCGAATAATTGCAGGAGAGAAAGAGGAGAGAAA
>CAZQJX010000225.1:0-1981 GCA_964592965.1 uncultured bacterium | reverse complement strand
AGAATTCTGATATCCTTCTCAGCCCAGAGGTGATTAATTTCTGGATGGATGAGCAAGGAGCTTTTTATGCCTGGATGTTCCAGTATATGCCAATAGGAAGGGCGTGGAGCCTAGACCTTCTTCCTACTTTGGAGCAAAGGCTTCGGCTTTATGAGCGCACAAGGGAGCTGATTCATAAGGAGCGAAGGTTCGTTGTTGATTTCTGGAATAATGGTCCTTTGAGCAGAGGTTGCATAAGCGGTGCCAGAGATTTTGGGTATTTTTATATTGACTGGAACGGAAATGTTATGCCCTGTGTGTTCGTGCCTTATTATACTCACAATATTAAAGAGCTTTATAAAGAAGGAAAGACCATTGATGCGGTTTGTGAGAGTGAATTTTTCAAGGAGATTCGCAAATGGCAGAAAGAATACGGATATCAAAAGCCGATGAAGGAGGTTAAAAACTGGATTGCGCCCTGCTTGATTCGTGATAATCATTCCTGCTTCTGCCAAATCAGGGAAAAGGTTGGAGCCAAACCTGCTGATGAATGGGCAGATATGGCAATGGAAGATGAGGAATATAAGATGAAGCTCATTGATTACGGCAACAAATTCCGTGAGCTTTCTTGGCCTTTGTGGGAAAAATACTATCTGGCTAGTGAAATTGATAGAGAGGCGGTTTAAAAATTAAAGATGGCTATTTCAAAAGAGATTGATTTCTTTAAAGAAATTTTTGGAGCGCCTGTTTGATAATTAGAGCACCGAAGGGCTAAAATTAGCTTTGATTTTAAAACCAGCGCTTTAAAAATTAAAGAGCCTGAGCCAAAGCTCGGGCTCTTTTTCTTTTATTTTCCAATAAATTATTCAGGCTAAAACCACTGCGGTTACTTCAGGCACTTTTTCTTTAAGAATCTTCTCTACTCCAAATTTTAAAGTCATTGTTGCGCCTGGGCATCCGGCACAGGCACCCTGAAGCCTTACCTTAACCACACCATCATCGCTGACATCTACCAGCTCAATATCCCCTCCATCCATACGGAGCATAGGACGAATCTCATTGATGACCTTTTCCACTTGTTCTTTAAGCATATCTTCCTCCTTTAAAATTCATGCTTATGTCGTTTATACCATTTCCACCACTCTTTGGGATTATCTCCAAAGTTCTTCCCAGTGATTTCTTTTAAAAGCTTAAGCACATCGTCTTTAACCTCGGGGTCTTTTAAGGCTTTAATCAGCCGGGGAATGGCAAAATCGCCGTAAAGCTCAAGCTCCTTTTTAGCCTGCTCTCGGATTTTGGGGTCTGGGCTTTTTAAGTTCTCAATAGCCTTTCCCACCATCCGCTCAAGTTTGGTGGGAAAGATTCCAAGGTCAAAGACCTCATCTGCAGTCGCCACCGCAAGGCTGATGGTGTAAAGGATTAAAAGAATCAGTGCGATGGTTGGAAGCTTTTCTTTTATTGTCTTCCAGCGCTCGCTCATTTTTATCTACATTAAAGTTTAAAGCCTGATAAGTCAAACCCGAAGCTTACTGAACTATGCAGACAGTAAAATAAGGACCCCTATTTACATTCTCTCTAATCAGCGCCACTGCTTTCTGGGGAAGAATTATTCCATACCAGGTTTCAGCGCCGACCGTGAAGATAAAACTTCCATCAGAATTATCAGTTATAGGACCTAAAAATCCTAAATTGTCTTTATCTTTATATTTTATGTTCCAGTCAGCCTTTAGGGTATTTCCATCCATTAAAAATACAATATCTCCCCAGCTACCATCATCACCCAGACAATAATATTTATTGAGATTTTCATCACTGGAGACAAACTGGGGATTTACCTGCTTTTGAAAAGCAATGGTTAAAGAAAGTTTATCAGCCACTGTTCGCATACCAATGCTTATTTGATTGCCCAGATAGTATTGATAAGCAGTAGTGGCGCTGTACTCCAGCTGAACAGCTTTATAATTTTCATCATAATGATACTTTACCTCGTCGGTTGTTGTTC
>CAZQJX010000224.1:0-1988 GCA_964592965.1 uncultured bacterium | reverse complement strand
CTGAGCTACCGGGGAAGCCGATGATTATAATAGCAATTTTTAAATTTTTGTCAAGAGGAGAGTAAAAGGCTGATAATAACGAGCCCTGCCATTCGCGGGGTAATTTTTATGCACTCCCTATAAGCCAACGCCAATATGGTTCTGCTCCAAACTTGCTGCCTTTGCTCTTTTTAAAAACAATTAGCAGAACGAAATTAAAAGCTACTGAACATTGCCTATTCATTACCAAAAGTAAAGCGCTGTCATTATTAAGGAGCTTGTTTTGAGATAGGATTAAGTATCTTTAATAAATATTAATATTGCCATCTTTTATTTGTTTTTTTTCAATGGCGATTTTTTAAAATTTCTCTTTATAATCTCTTTTTTGACTTTCTTGCTATCTATTTTGAAGCCTGTAAATGCTTTTGGTTGACGATGGTTAAAATCGGTGCTTAAATAAGGTGAAGCTTTAAGAGAGGGCTCTTTTATGAACAGAAAATGGCAAGAATATACCGATTAAATTTCTTCCCAGAGGAAGAAAAGCAAAAAATATACAGGCTCTTGATTCCGGAAAAAATTTTTAAGCTCTTTGAAATTGACCCAGAGACGGGAAGAAATCGCGCAGGAGAAAAAGTGGTAAGGTATGAATGCCCGGAAGGGAGCTCAGAGGCGAGCGTGGAGGTAAAAGCCCGTCCTTCGGACCAGGACCCGATTTTTTACATTGAGGTGAGCGATTCTCGGGATTTGGTTCAGCTTCAGTGGGATTTTATTCTCATCAATGATATTCGTGCTCCGCGCTTCAACACTGATATCACTGCTGATGGCAAAGACCGCTGGCTCCACTGGGAAACTCGCAACATCCCTGAGGAGCTTCGGGCTATGCAGGCAGGGCTTGCGCCCGGTCAGGTAAGACCAGGGCTTAGGCTGATGAAGGATTTAAATCGTTGCTTAGACCGCTTCTGCCAGATGCTTGGGTTAAAAAGCATTTTTATGGAAGCGCTTTTTTACCATAATGCCATTGCTTATGAACGGCACGGGTTCAGATATTTTCAGGGAGAGAAGAAGATGAGGCTTATAGATAAAGAGTTTCGTCCGCCCCAGGGCAGGCTTTTTAAGCTTTTAGATGACAGTCCATTTCGCCAAAAATCTTTTTACAATTCTGTGAGAGGGCGGAGCTGGGCTATTCACGATGGAATACTTGATGACCTTGCTGACCCAGAGATTGGCGCTTGGAGCCCGCCGAAAATGTATCGTATGGTAGGAAAATATTTTCAGGTGGACACCTTTCCGGGAGGAATCTATTAGGAGGCAAAAATGTATGAAAGGAATGTTGAGCGGATTGAACAGCTGGTTAGGGAGCAGAACCAGTGGCGAATGGAGACCATCAACCTTATTGCCAGTGAGAATGTAATGAGTAGAAGGGCGCGAGAGGTAATGGGCTCGGATTTCTGCCACCGCTATGCAGAGGGTCATCCTGGCGAGCGCTACTATCAGGGCACGGAGAAAATTGATGAAATTGAAATGCGGGTTAAACAGCATCTAAAGGCGCTTTTTTCCTGCAAGCATATAGATGTTCGCCCAATTTCAGGCACGGTAGCGAATGATGCGGTATTTTCTCGCTACATCAAGCCGGGAGATATTGTGATGGTAAATTCCACTTCTGGTGGCGGGCACATAAGCCATCACCGTCAGGGCTCGGTAGGGAAATACACATCCAATATCATCAATTTTCCGCTTACTGATGATGGCTATCATATAGATGTTAAAGAGACGATTCGGATTTTGGAGCGGGTGCCGATTAAGGTGATGATTATGGGCAAAAGCCTTTATCTTTTTCCAGACCCGGTCAAGGAGCTTGCGCCCATCTGCAAGGAGCTGGGAATTGTTTTGATTTATGATGCAGCGCATGTTCTCGGGCTGATTGCAGGAAAGCGCTTTCACGACCCGCTTAAAGAAGGCGCTCATATTATCACTGCCAGCACCCACAAGACATTTTTTGGCTCTCAGCG
>CAZQJX010000223.1:0-1999 GCA_964592965.1 uncultured bacterium | reverse complement strand
AAATCAGGCTGTTTTTTCTCAAGCCCAACTCGTTGATTTTATTTAAGAGCACACCGATATAATGGTCTGCATAGGCAATTTCACTGTCATAGGCATCAATGCGCTGTTGTTCTTCAGTATCAGGTTCGTTTGAGTCTTTAAAAATAAATCCTTTGTGGAAAAGATAGGGAGCATGCGGTTCTGAATAATGTGCCCAGAGGAAGAAAGGCTGTTTAAGATTTTCTTCCAGCCATTTTACAGCCTGCTCGGTGACGCCACGGGCATCTCGCTCGCTGTTAAAGAATATCCAGCGCTTTTTGTTGAAGTTATCGTCATAGATGTCAAAGCCCTGGTCAAGGTTGGAGAGATGGGCTTTTAAAGGCCAGTTGGAAAGAAAAGCCACGGTAGTATAGCCGTGCCTTTTGAGAATTTCCGCTAAGGTTTCTGCTTCACGAATCATAGGAATACCATTTCTGGTTGCGCCAATTTCATGAGGATATCTGCTGGTCATCATTGAACAAAAACTGGGATTGGTAAGGGGAACATTAGTATGAGCATTGGTAAACCAAACACCGCTTTGTAAAAGTCGGTCAATATTGGGAGAGGTATTTCGGTGATAGCCATAGATACTTAAATGGTCTTGGCGAAGGGTATCTACTGAGATAAGGATAAGGTTAGGCTTATTTGCCCCTAGAAAGAAAACCGTGCTTAAAATAGCTACTATTACTTTTTTTAATTTTCTCATCATTAATAAAAATTAGCATAATTTTTAGCTAATAGCCAGATGTATTTTATTCAGCCCCTAGAACGGCGGTTTGAATTTACTGTTCTAATTAGATAAAATGAGAGCAAAATTTAAGAAAGGAGACAGCTATGAGGAATAAAGCATTATTTATCATATGCTTAATTATTGCTTTTTTAGCAGGAGTTGCGGTGGGTAGGATAGCTTTTTCGCTTTTAGAGAAGAAGCCAAAAGCAAAGGCAGAGGAAGAGATTAGCCAAGGTGACCTTCAAGAAAGGCTTGCCAAGCTGAGCGAGAACATAGAAAAAATTATGTTCCTTGCCCGCCCGGGCGCAGACCGAAGACCATCAATGGATAAGATTTATACTTTTAATCTTAATGATGCACCTGTTTTAGGCAACCCTGATGCTCCTGTAAAAATAGTTGCTTGGAGCGATTTTCAATGTCCTTTCAGCCAGCGGATGAATCAAAAGTTGGAAGAACTGGTAAGAGAAAATCCAGATAAGTATGCCCTTTATTTTAAAGACCGAGTAGTACATAAGGATGCTATATTAGAGCATGAAGCGGGTTTGGCAGCTAATGAACAGGGTAAATTTTGGGAGCTTCATGATTTATTTTATCAGAATCGTCCGGAAATGATTGCAGTGAGCAGACAGGGAGAAGAAGAGCTTAAGAAAAAGATTTATGCTTTTGCTGAACAACTCGGTTTGGATATGGATAGATTTAAAGAGGCGCTAGAAACACATAAATATCTGCCATATATTAAAAGTGAACAGCAAGAGGCGATTCAGGCAAGGATTTTCGGCACCCCAACAGTTTTTATAAACGGAAAGTTCTATGGATATAATCCTGATACGATCATTGCCAAAGTCAAAGAGTTTTATGAGGGAAAGAAAGTAAAGAGCATTGAAGAAAGCTTGGAGCAGATTGAGAAGAATATAAGTAGTTTAAAGAATTATTATGAAAGGCGGGCACAGCCAAGAGAACCTTATCAAGGAATTAAATATACATTTACTCTTGATAATTCGCCAGTTCTTGGTAAAAAGAATGCCAAAGTCAAACTGGTTATTTTTACAGATTTTCAATGTCCTTTCTGTAAGCGAATGGCGAAGATTTTAGAAGATAAATATAAAGAGAATTCAAACCAAATTGCTATTTTTTACAAAAACTTTGTTGTTCATAGCGGAGCAATGCTTGAACATAAAGCGGCAATGGCAGCTTACAAGCAAGGAAAGTTCTGGCAGTATCACGACCTTCTTTATGAGCATCAGAGAGAGA
>CAZQJX010000222.1:0-2064 GCA_964592965.1 uncultured bacterium | reverse complement strand
GATATGCATATTCATTCAGTTTTTTCTATTGACAGTCCGATTCAGCCTGAAGAATACATTGAGTATTTAACAGCGCTTCGCACCCAGTATCGGATTGATGGACTGGTCTTTTGTGAGCATAGAAAATTTGTCTGGGACCTAGACTATCAGGCTTTGGGCGAAAAATACGGAATATTAGTTTTGGCTGGAGTAGAAGCAGAGACACGCTGGGGGCATATTTTGGTTTATTGCCCAGACATTAACTGGATGGCAAAAACAGATTTTTCTCAAAAATTTGACCCCAAAGAGCTGGCAGAGGAAGTCAATGCCCACAATGGCGTTATAGTTCCTGCTCATCCTTTTAGAGGAATTATAAGTCTTGGCGAAAGAGTAAGAGAGCTTCCCCATCTTTATGCTCTTGAGGTGCTCAATGGCTCCAATCGCCCAGAAGAGAATGAAAAGGCAATAAAATTAGCTTGCGAGCTCGGGCTGGCTCAGATTGGTGGCTCAGATGCGCATTATCTTGAGGAGCTCGGGCTTTGCCTTACCGAATTTGAGCGAGATATAACTTCGCTTGAAGAAATGATAGATGAAATCAAAGCCAAGCGGGTGCGGGCTTTGACCCGTGCCCAGGTTAGGATTTAGCCCGTGCAGATTTTAGGCGCTGTTCCAGCCAGCGATTGATTTTCTCTCCAACAGAATGTTCCAGCCCCTGAGGAAGAAGATGGTTGGGAATTTCTGCCCGTGCAGAATATTTATGCCCGCCAGCAATTCCAGGTGGTTCAAAAGCCTTTTTTGCCAGCTTACCTATATCAATTCTGGGATTACGATTTCTGAAGATTACCACCAGACGGTCTGCTTCAAACCCGCTGACAATTGCCATTTCTATTTCTCTCACCTTGATTAAAAAGTCAGCAATCATTACCAAAATATCCGGATTGGGTGTGGCGCCTATATGTATGAAAGCGGTTTTACGCTTGATTTTAAGCAGGTCTAGAGCAATGCGAAAATATTCAAGCTCTCTGGCAGACATCTCCACTTGGTCAATGCTTTTAAACAGATAAAAATCCGCCTGCGGAAAAAGCCAGGCAAAAGCAAGTGCATCTTCTTTTTGCATATTTCTGGTGAAAGCATCGGTATCGGTTTTAATTCCGTAGCAGAGAGCAGTTGCCAGAGGTTGTGATGGCTGAATCTTTGCCAGCTGAAGATACTCAGCCAGAATAGTGCTGGTTGCACCAATATGCGGTCTTATATCAGCAAATTGGTAAGGATGCTCAACTGCAATCGGATGATGGTCAATGCAAATATTCACTTTGTGGTCAAGAAGAGCAGGAAAATGATTCCATTGACCGTCAAGAACAGCGATAAGTTCAAAGTCAGATAGCCTTGTCTGATGAATACTGGTCATTGGCACCTTTAAAAGCCGAATCATTGCCTGATTTTGAAGACGCTTGCTCGCCTCATCATAGCTAATTTGTATTTTGCTCGCTTTTCTTAAAAGAAGCCTACGAAAAGCCATAGCACTAGCTATTGAGTCTGGGTCAGGATGAATGACAATTAATAAGGAAGGTCGGGATTCAAAAAGAGAAAAAAGCTTTTCCAGCAGAATTTTTTTCTCTCTATTCACCTGCGAATTATTTTAGTAAATTTTTTGGTCATTTCCAACCAGCAAAAATTTTTTAAATTTTTCTCTTGACAAATGCTTCAAAATCTGCTTAAAATTAGATGACATTTTTATTAGAAAATGTCAGGAAAAAAATAAACAAGGAGTAGTGAGATGAAAAAGGTAGCCATAGTTGGTTATGCCCAGACAAGGCATCAGTTTGATATGCCCAAGCCCCGTGAGGATATGGTTTTTGACACGGTCAAATCCGCGCTGGCAAGTGCAGGAATTACAAGAGAGACAATTCAATCAGTGGTAACAGCTTCCACAGATTTTCTTGATGGAAGAACCATTTCCAATGTCTTTTTGAGTATGGCATGTGGAGCATATTTGAAGAATGAGTCCAAAGTTGAGGAAGATGGGGCAATGGCAATGTTTTATGCTTATATGCAGATTTTGAGTGGAATTTATGATGTGGTTTT
>CAZQJX010000221.1:0-2073 GCA_964592965.1 uncultured bacterium | reverse complement strand
TAATCAATTTTTGCTTTTCTTAAGAATTCTGCGGATACTTCTGGTGGAGTGGGATTAATGTAAAATCCAGTTCCCCATTCAAAGCCGGCAAATTTAATCAGCTGAGGCATAATCTCTATATGCCAATGGTAGTAAGCAATATCCTGATGATGAAAAGGCGTGGTATGTATCATAAAATTATAAGGCGGGTCTGAAAGCACTACCTCTATTCTTTTGAGCACCTGCCAGAGTATTTTGGCAAGATGTTCATATTCCTGCTTTTGAGCATTTTCAAAGCTGGCATTGTGAGCTTTGGGAATAATCCAAGTTTCAAAAGGAGCGCGAGGAGCATAGGGCTGGATAGCTACAAAACTGGCATTTTCTTCCACCACTCGTGTTCCTTCTTGTAATTCCTGCCGAATAATATCACAAAAAACACACCGCTCTTTAAATGAATAATACTCTCTTGAGCCCACCATTTCTTCACTCACACGCTTGGGCACAACAGGCAGAGCAATCAACTGGGAATGCGTATGCTCAAGGCTAGCTCCAGCTAATGAGCCTTTGTTTTTAAAAATCATAACATAGCGCAGTCTTGAATCTTTTTTTAAATCAATCATACGGTCGTGATATGCCCATATAACCTCCTCAACCTCTTTGGTTGAAAGCTGGGTAAGATTCTTTAGGTGCTTTGGAGTTTCAATAATCACCTCGTGTGCGCCAATGCCGTTCATTTTATCAAACATACCTTCACCTCTTCTGTCCAAATCACCTTCAACCTGGAGAGCAGGAAATTTGTTAGGAACAACTCTCACCCGCCAGCCAGGAGTGTTAGGAGCGGTGCCGTTTTCTCGGTATGCTAAAATCTCTGGCGGGGTAAGCTCTTCTCTTCCCTCACAAAACGGACAATTATTTACTCCTACCTGTCTCTCAGGCTCAACTTTAAAATCGCTTGGACGCTTTGCCCGCTCTGTTGCTATGATTACCCATCTTCCAATCACAGGGTCTTTCCTCAGCTCCGGCATCTTTTGCCTCCAGATAGTTTATTGCTATATTATTAGTTTCAAATTTTTCTTCAAGCTGTTGTCAAGTTAAAAATCAAAAATTATAATTTTTTCAAAAGCTCTCAAGGAGGATGAAAATGGCTGTTTTTACTGATACCTTTCAGGTTAAAACCAAAGGCTTTTGCGACGCTGTTGATATAACAGACAAGGTGCAAACATCTATTGATAAATCAGGCATAAATGACGGCATTGCTTTGGTCTTTATCGCGGGCTCTACCGCTGGCATCACCACCATTGAATACGAATCTGGAGCAATATCTGACCTAAAAAGAACCATTGAGGAGCTGGTGCCACAAAATCGTGAGTATCGCCATAACCTACGCTGGGGAGATGGTAATGGATTTTCTCATATCCGCTCAGCTATCATTCAAACAGACCTGAGCGTGCCATTTGCAGACCGAAAACTTCTTCTTGGAACTTGGCAACAAATTGTGCTTTTGGATTTTGATAACCGGCCAAGAAACAGAAAGGTTGTTGTGCAAGTAATTGGTGAATAAACCTTCAATCTGAAAAGCAAAATAATCTACTGAACATTAATTGCGCAACCTTTGGGTTTTCCTTTGCCAGGAAATATATTAAAGCCTGTCTCACCTTTGCTGTTTATCAGGTGGTCGTCTCTGATGGTTATCTCAGCAGTTCCCGAACTAACAGCTTGAAAAACTATCCTCACCAAACCCATTGGGGTTTCGTTCCCTTGCTCCTGACCGCTTTTACTAATTCCTATCACTAGCTGTCCATTATCAGTTGTGCTATTTCTAAATGCGGTCATAACATCAGAGTTTGCCAGCCCGCCGAGGTTCTGCGCTTCTACAAAATTTAAAATAGCAGGGTCATAACCCAGCTCAAAAGCTACTCCGTAAATATCTTCAGCACCTCTTCTAATCTGCTTGCCCCAAACATTAAACACCCGCTCCACTACCCACACATTAACACCCACAGTATCTCCTGCCTGGATATCTGTTTTTTCAGAGCTTGCTTCAATATAATAGCAGGCGTTGGCAAAAATTAAGATCAGCCCCACGCTTAAAAT
>CAZQJX010000220.1:0-2073 GCA_964592965.1 uncultured bacterium | reverse complement strand
GCATAAGGCTCCTCTGCCTCACCCGCCTGATAAGCAAAAATCCCAATCTGCTGACAGCCTGCTCCCATTGGAATCCGAACCCGCTCAACCCCTCGCCCACTATAATTTGCCATCACCACCAGAGCAGAAAGCTGGTCCGGATTGACCGGAAAGCTCACCACCACTGGCTCCTCTTTTTCTGGCTCCACCTGCTCCAGCGGTTTGAAGATTACATAGCGGGCAGGAATCTGGCGAATGGGAAGACACTCAATAAAATCCTGCACCAGCTCAGGAGATTTTATATACCGCTCGCCATAAGCCAGCTCTTGCCATAATTCCTCCGGGATTTTGCCTTCCAGCATCTGGCAGAATTGTTTGCCTTTTTCCCAGCTTAAATTACCGCAGGAAAGAAAGTAATAAAATACCTCTATCCCGCCCGGAAAATCAAGATAGCAATTGCCAAATCCCAATCCTACTCCTCCGCCGGGACATCCATAACTCTGCCGGTCAAAGACTGCTATTTTCCCTTTTTTAGCGGTCTGAGCATATAAAAACATCACGCAGGAGCGGGCTTGGGGCTTGAATTGAAGCGCACCTTGGGGCTTTTGGTCGCTCCAGAGAATTGCTACGGGCATTAAGTCCATATTCAGTTTTTCCTGAAGTTTACTCTTCATTTTTCCTTTTCATTGAATATTTTATCAAAATTTTTTACTTTAAAAAATTAGTATCTCGGTTGACGATATTCGCTCCGCTTTGCTAATATAAAAAAAAGTGGAATATATTTTAGGAAAAGAGAGCCAGAGGATTTTAATTGTTGATGACGAGCAGGTGGTAAGGGAAGTTCTTAGCGATTTCCTTACCAGCGAGAATTTTGTTGTCAATGCAGTTGCCAGCGGAGAAGAAGCTCTTAGTGAACTGGCTAAAAGCCACTATGACCTTGTCCTCACTGATATGAAAATGCCAGGAATATCTGGCATTGACCTGCTTCGCGAAATTCAGAAGCGAAAGCTTGACACCGTAGTAATTATAATGACTGGATATGGAACCGTTGATACAGCGGTTGAAGCAATCAAGCTCGGCGCCTTTGATTACATTATGAAGCCTTTTAAGGTTGATGAGCTCCTTCAGGTAATCCGCAGGGCTCTACAGCATCAACAGCTTGAGCGTGAGAATATCCGCCTCAAAGAGGTGATGAACCTTTATGAGCTGAGCGAAGCAGTTAACCAAAGCTTGGATTTAGAAAATGTCCTTCGGGTGGTCGCTGATACCGCTATTAAAGAGCTGGGGGCTGATATAGTTTCCATACTTTTGGAACAGCCTGAGGAGTTTGAAACCAAAATCACTGAGCAGTATATCTTTCCAGAATCAGCTTCTGCTGAAGCTGATGGGTTTGGGAGCATTGACCAGGAAAAATTAAACAAAAAATTCAAATCCCAGCCGTATATTATTCTCACCTCTGCCCAGCTTAAAAGGTATTTTAAACAGCTTCCCAAGAAAAAGGGCTTAAGTAGCTTTCTTGCTGTTCCCCTGCGGATAAAAGACCAGATTGTTGGGGTGGTGAGTGTTTACAGCTACAGGCAGAATTATCGGTTCAGTGAGGGTCAGGCAAAGCTGTTGGTTATTCTTGCCGACCGTGCAGCGCAGGCAATAGAAAATGCAAGGCTATATCAAAACCTGAGAAGGACATTTAGAGAGACAATAGAAGGACTGGTAAGCGCGCTGGAAGCAAAAGATAAATATACCTCTGGTCATTCCCGAAGGGTCACTGAATATGCGCTTTTAATTGCCCGTGCCCTTAAGCTATCGCCAAAGGAGCAGGAAAAAATAGAATGGGCAGGTCTGCTTCATGATATCGGCAAGATAGGTATTCGCCTGGAAGCTCTTAACAAGCCCGGGAAAATCACCAAGCAGGAGCATGAGATGTTTAAAGACCACACAACAATGGGAAAGCAAATCCTTGAGCAAATTCACTTCCTTCACGATATAGTTCCGCTCGTTTATCATCATCACGAATGGTATGATGGCTCGGGCTATCCCACAGGGATAAAAGCAGAGCAAATTCCTCTTGGCGCCCGAATCCTTGCCATAGCTGAT
>CAZQJX010000219.1:0-2141 GCA_964592965.1 uncultured bacterium | reverse complement strand
AGCGCCTGCGCAACAACTTTCGGACACCAATCGTGCCAGGCGAGATACAAAAACAAGTCCGCTCCACGAAATATCCGCGCCATTTTCTTGTGGCTCACCTTGCCTGTGGTGATAATTCTCGGATGCTTCGGAACTTTAAACCCCGCCTTTTTCAGGTCGCCAAGAATGACAAAGCCAACATCGTCCCGCTCAAGTGCTAAAAAAACTTCTATCATCTGCTCAAGCCCTTTCCAGGGTCTCCAGCGGGAAGCGGTGACAATTAGATGTTTAAATCCAAAATCTATCTTTTTGCCCTTCCTAGAAAAAATTCGCTCATCTGCTCCATTAAGGATAACATAACTCGGCTTGTCCAGTTCAAATGTTCTTTTCCATATCTCCCGACAGAATTTACTCTGAAATATTACAGCATCAACATACCCAAAAGTCTGATAAATTAAATTGCCCTTAGCTGGCGAAGAAGGATATTTTATTCCTGCTCCATCTATTCGCTGGACAATTTTTACTCCTTTTTCCCTGTAATATTTCAATCGCTCCAGCTCGGTTGTGTAGTCAATTACTAAAGCTATATCTGGCAGATTTTTTCTTTCCCACCAGTAAACCTTTTTCCCCTGCTTTCTCGCCTCTTTTAAAAACATCTCGCCGAAATAAGGGGAGCGGGGAAATAAGCGTGGCTTGTGATTTATATAAACAACTGGGGATTGTTCGCTCATCTTTTTAATTTCAGTGCCAGAAGATTAAACCAGCCTTTTGGCTCAAACGGCTTTAGCTTTATGTAAGCTTTTAAAAACACTTCTGCGATGGTTTTTTCATTATATTCTCGGAGAATGCGATACCTGTCATATAAATACCCAGCAGGATTGTCTGAATGATATATTCCATAAATCCTTATCTGCCTTTCAATTTCAGGGTGGGTTTTTAAAAGCTCATTGAGGGTTTTTATTAATTTTTTATATGTTCCTTCCAGCCCAGCTTTTAAAGGGAAGGAGAAAAGTTTTATCACTTTGTGCATATAAAGCATTAAATTGCTGTAATAATATATATCAAAGGGTGGTTTTTGGGTGCATCTATCAAGTTTAATGCGCTCTCTGTATTCACAGGTGACCTGGTTAAGATGGAAAAAAGGATATTTTTTTCTCAGCCGAATCCACATCTCCCAATCATGCGCGGTTGTGATGAGCTCTTCAATAAAAAGCCCCTCCTGTTCAAAGCATTCTCTTGAGACCAAAACCATCATTGCAATGATTAAATCTTTACGAACCAGCTCCCAAAGCTCTATTTTTTCTTTTCGGTAAACCTCGCTTTTTTTGAGATTACCTTTTTCATCATAATAGGCGATTTTTGCATTGGGATAACAAAGGGCTGGCTGATTTTCTCTCTCCAGCCTGCTCAAAAGTAGCTCCAGATGCTCAGGATAAAAAACATCATCGTCATCAAGAAAGGCAATGTATTTTCCACGAGCCATCTCCAGCCCGCGATTCAAAGCAGAAGCAGGTCCTTTGTGAGGAGCGTAATAGTAGCGGAGATTAGGTGGATTTACTTCTTTTGCCACCTCAAGCGCTTCTTTGGCTCCGCCGTCATTGATAACAATGGTCTCAAAGTCCTTAAAAGTCTGGTTTTTAAGGCTTAAAAGCGCCTCTCGCAAAAGGTCGGGACGGTTATAGGTGCGGACAATCACGCTGATTTTGGGCGCAGGTTCTTTTGGAATCAAGCCATCGTGATGAATCTGGCGGTAGCGAAGGTCAGAATTCCTTAAAAGCTCCCAAGCTCGCTCAATATAAAACTTGTTAATCTTTGCCAGAGAAAAATCAGGGTTTTTCGCAAGCGACCGCTCAAGATATCCGAGCGCCTTCTCAAAATCTCCCAGAAGATAAAGGCACACGCCAATGTCATTCAAAAGCTCTGCGCTGGCTTCTGTTTTTTCTAGCCTGCGGAGAATCTCAAGTGCAGGCTCAATTTTATCCTGCCGAATCAGGTCTTTTGCTTTTTCATATTCTTTTTCCATTGCTGGCTGAGCTTATAACTTTGCAATTTTAAAGGGTTTTAATCAGCTTTGACCAGATTTTAATTTCATAAGGCGCAAGTTTCAAGGCTAATTTGTAGCAGGTTTTTGCCTGCTTTGGCTTTCCTTCTTTTTCCAGCTC
>CAZQJX010000218.1:0-2174 GCA_964592965.1 uncultured bacterium | reverse complement strand
GCTCTCTGGCCTTTTAGCACTTTAGGCTGGCCAGACGAGACCGAGGAGCTCAAACGCTTTTATCCTAATTCCTGCTTAGTAACAGGGTTTGATATCCTCTACTTCTGGGTGGCAAGAATGATGATGATGGGTATTCATTTTATGGGAGATGTGCCATTCTTTGATATCTACTTGCACGGACTGGTCAGAGATGAGCGCGGTGAAAAATTCTCCAAAACCAAAGGAAATGTCATTGACCCGCTGGATATCATTGACCGCTACGGCGCAGATGCGCTTAGATTTGCTCTTGTCCTTCTCACCTTTTTGGGCAGAGACCTCAAGCTGAGCGAAAAGCGGATAGAGGATGCCAAGCATTTCATCAACAAGGTCTGGAATGCGAGCAAATTTGCCCTGAGCCAGCTTGCGGATTTTGACCCCCAAGAGAAAAAACCCAAAGAGCTCTCTTTGGCAGATAGATGGATATTAAGCAGGCTTCAGCGGACGATTAAAGAGGTAAGGGAGCTAATTGAAAGCTACCGCTTTAGCGAGAGCGCGCAGGCGATTTATCATTTTATCTGGGATGAGTTTTGCGACTGGTATATAGAGTGGTCAAAGCCGTTCTTTTATCGCCCAGAAAAAGAGGAGCAAAAAAGAGGAGCGCAAGAGACAATTTTTAAAGTTCTAGATAGCATTCTTCGCCTTCTTCATCCTTTTATGCCTTTTCTTACAGAGGAGATATATCAGGCACTTCCTATTCACGAGGAAAGCATAATGATAGCTTCCTATCCTGAGCCTGATGAGGAGCTGGTTGAGCCAGAGGTTGAGGAGAAGGCAGAGGTTTTAAAAGAGGCGGTTAGCGCCATTCGCAGGCTTCGGGCAGAAAATCTGGTTCCGCTTTCTGCCAAAGTTAAGGTTTTAATCATCGCGGATAGCGAGGAGGAGGCAGAATTTTTCCGCACCCATCAGATTTACCTTGAAAGCCCGCCACAGGTAAATATTAAGGAGCTGGAAATAAAGGTTGGTGGAGAAAAGCCCGAGACCTATGTTTCAAGCAAAGTTAAAGGCGGTCTTGTTTGCGTTGACCTTGCCGGACTTATTGATTTTGAAAAAGAAGAAACAAGGCTAAAAAAGGAGCAGGCAAAGCTCAAAAAAGAGCTGGAGCGGGTAGAAAAAAATCTTTCCCGAAAAGAATTTATCCAGCGGGCACCAAAGGAAGTTGTGGAAAAGCAAAAAGCCATTCAGAGGGAATTGTTAGAAAAATTACAAACAGTGCAGGAGAATTTAGCTCGGCTTGACCAGCTCCGTGCGCAGATGAGGTGAAATTTTAAAGGAGGGAAAAATGAGAAAATTTAAACTTGCGCTTGCCCAAATTGAAAGCATACCAGCAAATGTCTCTGCCAATTTAAAGAAGATGCTTTCTTATATTGAGCGGGCAAGCCAAGAAGGAGCAGAGCTGATTATCTTCCCAGAAATGTGCCTTATAGGTTATATGGTGATGGACGGAAAGAATTTTGAGGATTTCTTTGCCTTAGCAAGCGATTTTTCAGATACTGCCACCAAAGAGCTTGTCCAAAGCGCTCAGAAAAACAAAATTAACATCATTTACGGCACAGCCACCAAAAGCCTTGAAATGGAAGGGATTTATTATAACAGCGCTGTTCTCATCACCAGCAATGGTATGATTGATTTTTATCATAAGGCTCATCTTCCCACAGGAAGCAAGGCAGGAACAGTTTTTTATGAAGGGCTTTATGCCAAGCCGGGAAGTGAATTTCCAGTATTTGAGCTGGATTTTGCCCGAGTAGGTATAGAGATTTGCTATGACATTTTCTTTCCGGAAGTGAGCCGAATTCTTGCCAGCAAAGGAGCAGAGCTTATCATCAACATTTCTGCTGCGCCGATTTCCAGCAGATACGGCTTTGAGCTACTTCTTCCTGCCCGTGCGCTGGAAAATGTCTGCTTTTTCGCTTATGTTAATGTTGCAGGGGAGCAGAAGGGCATAAGGTTCTTTGGAAAAAGCAGATTGCTTTCTCCTTTGGGAACCATTTTGATAGAGCTTGAGGAAGGAGAGGATTTTAAGACCATAGAGGTTGACCCTGAGCTTTTTGTCTCTATTCGCAGGGAGCTTTCTCAGCTCCGCGACCGAGCCCGAAGACCAGAAATCTACTGGGAGTTGTGCGAAGATTTTTCTTGAA
>CAZQJX010000217.1:0-2332 GCA_964592965.1 uncultured bacterium | reverse complement strand
GTCTCAAAAACAAAATCACCTCGTCGGGAATCACCTAAAATCGCAATCCGAACATTACTATCTGGAAAAGTGCTTAAAAGGTTAATATTTACATCATAAGGAAAAAAGCTTTTATCTTGCCCGCAGGAAAAATTAAAAAATATCAAGATAAGCAACAGGCTTGTGTTTAAAATCTTTCTCATTATCTCCAATTATTACCGATGAAATCTAAAAATCCAAGAGAAAAAGTAGAACCCAATGGCAACTAACCATAAAATCTGAAAACCAAATACTAAAGTTAAATATTCACAAAATCCGCCCAGCATAGCTCCCAAAAGATTTGACCCTAAAGCTGATGGAGTTTGCCGAGTTATGCGAAAAGATAAAGCAAAAATAATCCCAGAAAAAAGTACAGGGAGAGAAACCATCATAGCTGAAATAATTACCTGCAGGGGCTCGCTCAAACCTAAAAGTTCCTCCCAAGGGAAAAAGTAATTACCTAGAAGCGCTAAAAACAATAACGGATAAACCCAAAGTTCATCTTTAAATCTCATTTTGAACCCGAGCAAAGTGGCAAAGATGCTCATTAACAAAAATCCTGCAATGGCAATGGTATTAACAATCCAGGTTGAGCCAAAAAGCAAAGAAAGCTGGGTTATGGCTTTGGTTTCCAAAAATAAAAATCCTGCTCCCAGAAAAAAGAAATGCGCCCGCAAAGAATTAAAAGATGGCACACCCCTCTTAATGTATAAAAGAGATATAAGAAAAAGAAGAAAGAGCATTTTTAAATAACTTGTCCTAAACCCATATTTCTCTAGATATAAAAATGGCCAGTCATCAGTTGGCAATCTTTCAGGCGGAGAACTAAGATGAAGTTCTGTATTATTAATCACTCTACCTATTGAGCTTGGTAGCCTCCAAAGCCTCGGACCACCTACAATAACTTCAAATTCTCCCGTAAGGTCTACTCCTTCATATTTAGGCATTAAAGCCCAAGTTCTGCCAGGTAGAATCCGCTCCACCAGCCAAAAAAGCCGACTGCTGACAAAATTTTTATGAGCAGCAAACGCAATGTAAATAATGCCATCATCTTTAAGATGCTTATAGGCATCTTGCAATCCCTCTTCTGTATAAACAAAATTCTCCAACCGAACACTTGATAAGCTTGAAAAAAGACGATGTGAATCTAAAAAACCATAAACAATAAGGTCAAATTTATCTTTGCTCCTCTTTAAAAAATTTCTGGCATCTGTAATATGAAGCTCAACCCTGGGGTCTAAATAAGGACGCTCAGGATGAACCGTTTTGCCCAAACGGGCAATAACCGGATCAATCTCTACTGCAACAACTTTTCCAGCACCTGCCTCAAGCGCTCGAGCAACATCATTACCACAGCCTGCACCTAAAATTAGCACCTTATCCAAACTATCTTTAAATTTAAAAGGAAAAAGAAAGGAATTTCTCCATTTGCTAAAAATTTTGTAAAATATAAAATTTTTTTGACTAAGACTAGAGACAAATTCTTTGCTCAGGTCAAAAGCAAATTGATGAAAATCATCATTGACCTCTATGATGTATCCATTAATAAGTTTTAATGACTTCTTAATCCTTCCAACCTGAAAAAATTTATATTCATTTAAGATATTTATTTTATAATACGGTGACCAGATAGAATCACCTTTTGCCAAATATATAAAAAGAAGACTTATTCCCAATAAAATTGAATTCCGCACCAGCTCTTTCTTGTAATTTCTAAAAATAAAATATACATAAATCGCTATTCCCAATCCTGAAAAAGCCATAGGATTTGGATATAAAAAATTCAAAAAGGTAAAAACCCCTACCCCACATAGACTACCTAAAAGATTTAGCAAATAACCATAAAGAGAAGGCAGTTCATCAAGATATCTGCCTATTTCCCGACCCAAAGGCACCATTGCCCAAGCGTTGAGGAAAAAAAGCAAAGGGACTACCAGAATAAATGGGGCAAACCCTAATCTTGACTTCCAGATGTGCTCTCCCCAATCTTGAATCAAAGGATAAACACCAACCAAAGCTAAAGCCAAAAGCACCGCATTTAAAATCAGGAACCTAAAAGCAAAATCTTTTTGAGTATTAACTGCACTCTTCCAACTAAGCATTCCCAGACCGAGTCCTAAAAAACAGGCAATTAAAACTATGTTGGTGTAATATCCGACGGTTTTGGCACAGGCGGGATTCCAGCGAATTAAAAATAATTCAAAAAATAAACTTAAAAAACTTATTATAAATAAATTTAAATCTTGATTCTTAAATTGCCTGACCATTTTTTATACAATAAAAAATCACAACGGCTCGGTCGGGATTTTGATGG
>CAZQJX010000216.1:0-2358 GCA_964592965.1 uncultured bacterium | reverse complement strand
CAAAAACTACTTCCAGACAGCAAAGCGGGTCAGATATATCCCATTGATATTTTGGTATTAAAGTCGGCTCTCTTTCCAGATAACAGGCAATAATTGATTTGGTTGAGCGAGGACAGAGGGGAAGCATAAGCCTTAGTCCCTGTTTGGCAAGTTCGGGCTGGAGCTGGTCAAATCTAACTCCAGGCTCAATCATTGCCACCCGATTTTTTCGGTCAATTCTCATTACTCTTTTCATCTGAGAGAGATCGACAATCACCCCTCCTAAAAAGGGGAGAGTGTCTCCCCGGAAATGAGGTGGACCTGAACTTACCGGAATCAGAGGTATAGAAGTTTGGTTAGCCCACTGCACTAAAGATTGAATCTCTTTCCCCTCCCGGACTTGAACCACCCAGAGAGGCTTTCTTCCAATTACAAAACTATGGTCAGAAGAGTATTGGTCTAATAATGCAGGATTGTCAAGAATTCGGTCTTTAGCGATAAGCTCTTCTAATTGAGCCCTTAATTCTTTTTCCGGACTTATTTGTTGATTATTCAAAGTTGCCTTCTTGGTGGAAGGTTTAAAATATTTAACCCTGTTGCTTTGTTGTTTTTACCAGAAATAAAAATCTTTGTCAAGTTAATTATTTAAAAATATTAAAAAATCTTTTCCAACTAGAAAGAGGTTAATCTTTTTGCTTGCTCAAGCTCTATATTTAAATAACCAAAATACTTAATTCTCTCAACAATCCCTCCTTGCTATTTTACCCTCTAGAATAGGTGGGCTTGCTCTTTTTAGGTTTTCAGACGCTCCTAAGTCTTGCTTATAGATTGAATTACCAGCCTCGGCTTATCTCTTCTGAGCTCGGAGCGAGGCTCTACTCTTGAAAAAACCTGAGCCAAGCATAAATTTTCTCTTGTTTCCTGTTTGGTTCTAAGGAGTTGACAATAAAAATTTCACCCTTTCAGGTGTTAACGAGATTTCAGTGAAGAGAGACAAAAATGGTCGGAAGTAGTTAATTATAATGGATGGTTTAATGAAAGAAAACTATTTTTGGAGATGAGGATGGCAAGTGCTTTAAGCCGGCTGGGGAAACGCCTGCTATAGCTGGTATATTCGGTATAAAGAGCATTGGGTTAGGTAATGATTAAGTTGAAAGAAATAAAAGCATCAAGACTAGCAGAAGCCAAATAGTGCCAATCCGTAGAAATCTGGAAAAGGTTTTGAAGCGTCTTCTCTGAAGCAGTGAATACATTTTTACTTATAAAAGCTTTCAGCTTCGGGACATTCGCTCTGCTTGTATGGTTTCTGCAAGAAAGAAGGAATTGTTAGTCTTTGATTTCACGATTTACCGCAATGCCTTTGTAACTAGAATGCAGAGAAAAGATATACCTGATAGAGAGATAAGATAATAACCAAACACTTGAATGCTTTAAAAGATATGATAATATTTTTATTGAAGATTTGAAGCTGACGGTTGGTTGATGGAAAAAGTTGGAACATTTTTGGAACAATTTAATCATTTAAATAGTCAAATACTTGCCTAAGTTATTGAAAAATAAGAGGTGCGAAAGTGGCGGAACTGGTAGACGCGCTGGATTCAGGATCCAGTGGCCGTAAAGGCCGTGGGGGTTCGACTCCCCCCTTTCGCACCAATAAAATCAATAACTTATCCAGATTTCCCTCCAGTAAATTTTCCTAGAATTTTTAACTCGCAGCCAATCCTAACAAAAAACTCAAAAATTGGATAAAATTGCTAGATAGGCTATAAAATAAGCAAAACTATGAAGAATTTGACAACTATTTTTGAAATTTATATTTCATACAGAGTTCTTAATCCAAGTCTTTAAAGTTTTAGGCAAAATCCTCCGATTCTTTAAACAAAGATGGATAAAAGGGATAAGTTTTTGCTTATTACAGTTGCTTCAAGAAGATGGCTGATAGTAGGAGAGATTAGCTTTGAAGGGGTTCCTTTGGATAAAACCTACGGAAGAAAAATCCCCCGTCTTCTTGATGTTCTCAACAATCCCCGTTCGCAAAAGCCTTTTGAGGTAGGTGGAGATTTTATCCTCCTTCGCAAAGCATTTATTCAAACTCGGAGAGGAAAATCGTAGAAGAAAAAGGAGTTAAAAGAAATTTACATCAACAGGGAAGAGATTTTATATGCTTATGAAACAGATGCCCGCATTATCAAAAATCCTCTTTGTTATGAAGCTCGCCATTGCAACCCCAAATCTCGTGTCTGTATTTATACAGATTTTGGTCAAAAGATAACAGGTTTAGTTGTTGGAGGGACGAATCAGCTCAGGCTTCCTCAAAAAAAGCTTTTACGCCAGCAGAGGTTTCTCAAGAAGAAAACGCTTTTTTGGCTTCTGCCTCAG
>CAZQJX010000215.1:0-2363 GCA_964592965.1 uncultured bacterium | reverse complement strand
AGTTTGACAGCTCAAATTTTTCAGGTTTATACTCCAAAGGAATTAGGATGGAAAGGGTATTGATTGTTATTCCAGCCCGCTATCAGTCGCAGAGGTTTCACGGCAAGGTTTTGGTGGATATTCTCGGCAAGCCAATGATACAGCGTGTCTGGGAGCGGGCAAGCGCCTCAAGCCTTACTGATGATGTTATCATCGCCACTGATGATGAGCAAGTTTTCCAAACCGCACAGGGCTTTGGCGCCAAGGTAATGATGACCTCATCTCATCACCGCTCAGGCACGGAGCGGGTGGCAGAGGTAGCTGAGAAGCTGGAATTTGAGATTATCATCAATGTTCAAGGCGATGAACCTTTAATTTCTCCTCAGGCAATTGACCAGCTCATTGAGATTATGCGAGATGATGATTCTGTGCAAATGGCATCGCTTCGGGTGGAAATCAAAACCTATGATGATTATATTGACCCAACAGTTGTAAAAGTAGTTTGCGATGACCAGGATTGGGCGCTTTATTTCAGCAGAAATCCACTTCCGCACTATCGGGGAAAAGAAGCAGAGATTGAGGAATGGAAAAAAAGCGGGGCGAGACCAAGAGAGCTCAACCCACCGCCATATAAGCATCTTGGCATTTATGGCTATCGCAAGGATTTTTTAAGTGCATTTTCCCGCCTGCCACAAAGTGGGCTGGAGCTGGCAGAAAGGCTGGAGCAACTTCGTGCTCTTGCTTGGGGATTTCGCATCAAGGTGCCAGAGACGCAGTTTGATTCCATAAGCGTGGATGTTCCCGCTGACCTAGAAAAAGTGATTAAAATCTTAAAAGAGGAAGAGAAAAATGAGTCCTAAACCAACCAAAACCCGACCAGTAAAATTTATTTTTATTACCGGTGGAGTTGTCAGCTCATTGGGCAAGGGCATAAGCGCAGCAAGCATAGGCGCTCTTTTAGAGGCACGGGGGCTTAAGGTCACGCTTTTAAAGATGGACCCTTACATCAATGTTGACCCGGGCACAATGAGTCCGTATCAGCACGGTGAGGTTTTTGTCACTGATGATGGCGCAGAGACAGACCTTGACCTGGGTCATTACGAGCGCTTCACGCATGCTATTTTAGGTAGAAAAAACAATTTTACCACTGGTCAGGTTTATGAAACTGTTATCAATAACGAGCGCAAAGGGATATATCTTGGGAGCACGGTTCAGGTCATTCCCCATATTACTGAGGAAATCAAGCGAAGGATAAGACTTCTTGCTGATGAAGTGGATGTGGTTATTGTTGAGGTTGGCGGAACCGTTGGAGATATTGAGAGCCTTCCTTTTTTAGAGGCAATCCGCCAGTTCCAGTATGATGTAGGACCTGAGCATTGCTGTTATGTTCATGTCACTTTAGTTCCTTATCTTAAGGCAGCAGGCGAGCTTAAAACCAAACCCACCCAGCACAGCGTGAATAAGCTCCAAGAAATAGGAATCCGACCAGATATTTTAATCTGCAGGTGCGACCGTCCCTTGCCGGATGATGTCAAAGCTAAAATTGCGCTCTTTTGCAATGTGAGCAAAGAGCGGGTGATTTCTGCGCAGGATGTTGAAACTGTTTATAAGCTTCCTTTGTTGCTTCACGAAGAGGGGCTGGACGAACAGTTGGTTGATGTTCTTGGCATCTGGACAGGTGCGCCCAAGCTGGAGCACTGGGAAGAAATTGTCAAGCGAGTGCTTGAACCCAAGCAAGAGGTAAGAATTGGCATTGTTGGGAAATATGCGAGTCTGCGAGAATCTTATAAAAGCCTTCACGAGGCGCTCATTCACGGTGGCATTGCTAACAATTGCAGGGTGCACCTTGAATACATAGAATCTGACCTTTTGGAAAAAGAATCTTCACTTCGCACAGAGCTTGAAAAATGCGATGGCATCTTGGTTCCAGGTGGGTTTGGAGAGCGGGGCACGGAGGGAAAGATTATGGCAATAAAATATGCTCGTGAAAAGAAGGTGCCTTTTTTCGGCATCTGCCTGGGAATGCAGATGGCGGTTGTGGAGTTTGCGAGGAATGTTTGCGGACTTAAAGGAGCCAATTCCACAGAGTTTGATCCTGATACCCCTCATCCAGTAATTCACCTTATGGAAGACCAGAAATATATAGAACAGCTCGGCGGAACAATGAGGCTCGGCGGTTGGGACTGCGTTTTGGACAGAAAGTCTCTTGCTTACAAAGCCTATGGCACAGACTGCATAAGAGAAAGGCACAGGCACCGCTATGAGTTTAATAATGCTTACCGGGAAAAGTTTTCCAGAAAAGGCTTGAAGCTCACAGGCTTTACCCCAGATAATCTTTTGGTGGAAATAATTGAGCTTGACCAGCGCAGGCATCCTTGGTTTTT
>CAZQJX010000214.1:0-2366 GCA_964592965.1 uncultured bacterium | reverse complement strand
ATTGGAAGATTTGTTGAAGTCTATTGCAAATGCCCGATTGAGGTTTTAAAAGAGCGCGACCCCAAAGGGCTTTATGCCAAGGCGCTTCGTGGAGAAATCAAAAATTTTACCGGAATTGATGACCCGTATGAACCGCCAGATAATCCTGAGGTCATCTGTGAAACCGATAAAGAGACAGTTGAAGAAAGTGTGAACAAGATTATTCGCACATTAGAGCTTATGGGATATATCCCTCCAGGGGATATAAGTGAGGACTATTCACCTGAAGAAGAAGAAAAAATTAAAAAGCGCTTGAAGGACTTAGGCTACATTTAAATCAAGCATCTTGCCCAATGAAATCCAAAGTAAAGCAAGAAAGAGTTATTAAAGAGCTAAAAGTCAAGATTGTTCCTGTTTTAAAAAAGTATGGAGTGGTGCGAGCAGGGCTTTTTGGCTCTGTTGCACGCGGAGAAGTAAAAAAGAGAAGCGATATAGACATTCTTGTGGAATTTGAGAAAGGAAAAAGCTTATTAGATTTAGCTGGGCTTAAGATAGAGCTTGAAGAGATTTTGAAAAGAGAGGTTGATATAGTTACATACAATTCTCTGCATCCGCTTTTAAAGGAGATAATTTTAAAAGAAGAAAGAAGCATTTATGAAAAAAGACCCTAAGATTTTTCTGGAGCATATTTTAGAGTCAATTGGTTATATTGAGGAATACTTAAAAGATAAAGGCAAAAGAGATTTTCTTAAATCTGTTCAGCTTCAGGATTGTGTTATTCGGCGTTTAGAGGTTATAGGCGAGGCAGTAAAAAATCTGCCCAGAGAATTCAAAAATAAATACCCGCACATTCCCTGGAAAGAAATTGCGGGAACAAGAGATATTCTTATTCATCATTATTTCGGTGTTGACTTAAATCTGACTTGGGAAATTGCTACTAAAAGGCTCAAAAAGTTAAAACGAGATATTTTGAAAATCAAAAAAGATTTAGAAGTAAAAGATAAACACAAAGATGTTTTGGAGAAGGAAAAGAAAAAATAAAGTTTTCGTTCTTGGTCTTGATGGGGTGCCATATTCTTTGGTCAAGAAGTTTTGCCAGCAAGGTGTGTGGAAGTTTATGGCAGAGCTTGCTCAAGCAGGTAGGCTCGTGCCTATGGAAGTCACCCTTCCTGAAATCAGCGCGGTAAGCTGGCCAAGCTTTATGACCGGCACAGACCCAGGCATTCACGGAATCTTCGGCTTTACTGACTGGAAGGATGGAAGTTATGAGATTCGCTATCCAAATTTTTCTGACCTCAAGGTTCCCACTTTTTGGGACCAACTGGGAGGGAAAGGAAAAAAGTCTATCGTCATCAATCAGCCTGGCACCTATCCTGCTCGGGCGATTCCCGGGATTATTGTTTCAGGGTTTGTTGCTATTGAATTGACTAAGTCTGTTCAGCCCCTTCGCTACTTGGCTCAGCTCAGGCGAATGAACTATCAGATTGATATTGATACCCATCGCTGTCGCCAAGACCATACCCAACTTTTTCGTGAGTTAGATTACACATTGCAAAAACGCAAAGAGGCACTGGAATTTTTCTGGGATGAGATTGATTGGGATTATTTTCAGTTGGTGATTACTGGCACGGATAGACTTCAGCACTATCTTTTTGATGCTATTGAAGATTCCTCTCATTCCAAACATTCTCAAGCGATGGCATATTATCAGAAGGTGGATGAATTGATCAGATATGCTTGGGAGTTATTTTTTCGCGGTGAGAGTGCGGATAAAGAAGGAGAAGGGTTTTTTCTTTTAAGCGACCATGGCTTTTGCTTGATTAAAAGAGAGGTTTATCTTAACGCTTGGCTTCGCAAAGAAGGCTACCTAGAGTTTGAAAAAGAACCACCAGAAGAGATAGGTGAGCTTAAAAAAACCAGTAGGGCTTTTGCTCTTGACCCTTCCCGAATTTATCTTCACCGCAAAAGTAGATTTCCCCAAGGCATCCTCAGCGATGAGCAAGCAAATGAGCTTCGCCAAGAGCTAAAAGAAAAATTACTGGAGCTGGAATTTGAGGGAGAGAAGGTTCTGCGCGCGGTTTATTTTCCAGAAGAAATTTATTCCTCACCTGAGCGCTTTCGTGCCCCAGATTTAATTTTAGTATCTAAGCCTGGATTTGACCTTAAAGGAAATATTCAGAAAAAAGAGGTCTTCGGGAATACTGACCTTACAGGAATGCATACTTTTGATGATGCATTTTTCTGGAGCAGAGATTTTGGCAAAGAAAAAGCCCATATAACCGAGCTTGCCCAAATCTTTATGCAAAAACTTTCTTGAAAAGCTAATTGAGATAAGAGCGGGTTGAGCGTTGAATTTTGTTCTATTAATCAAAATTGCATAGTATTTT
>CAZQJX010000213.1:0-2385 GCA_964592965.1 uncultured bacterium | reverse complement strand
CTGTGCTCAGGCAGATTAATATCGCAAAAGCAGGTAAGTGTAAGCGGGTTAGGACCTACCATAAAAAATCCTCCCAAAAGCAAAAGCACAGAAAAAACCAAAAGCCCAAGGCGATTTTTAAGGTCAAAAGGAATGGCAAAAGCTATCACCAAAAAAGGCACTGCTAAAATCAGCGCAACGAGCATTGCCCAGGCTCTTCCCCGCAATGTTCTTTTATACCAGCGGTCTCCCCATCTTCCGAAAAACACCTGCCCAAAAACCTGACTGGAAAATACTGCTAAAAGATATAGGGTTGCCCAAAATTCACTAAATCCGTGGTTGCGGACAAGAAAGGGAATAAAGAATATTCCCAAAGCGCTTGCAGGCATAGAAAAAAGAATCACAAAGATAAAGAGCCAAATGTTAATAGGATGAGAAAAAATCTCTAAAAGCGCTCTCGGCTCAATCCTATAAGTGTAATCCAGCTTACCTTGCTGAATCAGCTCTCTTAAAATTTCTTCGCCAGAGGCACGAGCTGGCTCGGGCATTCGCCAGCCCAGCAAAAGGAACAAGAATCCCATTCCTGCGCCAGCAAGGTAAGGAACATAAATACCGTATTGAACAAGGGCACCACTGAGCAGAAACCCCAAGCCGGTTCCCACAAGTCCGGAAATTCCCATCCAGCCGAATATTCCGCCTCGCTTTTCTTCTCGGATTATATCAACCACCATATTCATACTTACAGGCACAACCCCAGCTAATCCCATAGCGCTTAAAATTCTTAAAATAGCCGGCACCGCAAAAGGCAAATTAAAAAAAAGTGAAAGGCTTACTCCCAAAATGCAAGAAGCGCCCACAAAAAGATTAAGCATAAGGATATCTTTGCGAGAATGCCTATCTGAAAGAAATCCCCAGACAAAGGAGAACACCCCACTAAAAAGTGTGAAAGGGACAATAAGGAGCACAGAGAAGGTAAAATCAGAAATCTGGTATTTATTGGCAATTTTAACAATAAGAGGTGCATCCAAGCCTAAATCCGCAGTCACAACCAGATTAAGAACAATAAGATAAACCAGCTGACGAAATTCTCCAGCACTGCTCTGCTCTGGAATTTTTTTGCTCACGGGCTTAATTAGGCACAAACAAAAAGCTCATCTTTTAACCTGTTCCTTTCCTTTCAGATTTGTATAGCAGATTTTGATTTTTATTGGAAGTATTTTACACCATTTTTAAAGATTTTAATCCCTTCGCCTTCTTCAGAAATAGAAAGGTTATTTCTTTTTGCCCTCTCTTTAAGCCAAGTCCAGCGGGGGTGATTGTAAAAGGAAAGGAACCGCTCTGGATGAGGCATCATTCCCAAAACCCTTCCGCTCGGGTCGCATATTCCTGCGATGTCATTGAGCGAGCCGTTGGGATTAAGCGGATATTCTCCACGAGCAGGTTCTAGGTCTGCACGGGCATAACGAAAAGCTACTTGGTCTTGCGCCTCTATCTTTTCCACCACCTCTTTGGGAGCAAAAAATTTGCCCTCTCCATGAGCAACTGGAAGATACATTCCTTCAATCCCATCCAGCCAGATGCATTTTTTGCTCACCCTTTTAAGCCAAACCCAGCGGTCTTCAAACCTGCCGGAATCGTTATAGGTAACGGTTATCCTTTGCCGGGGTTCGGTTGCGGGCTTATCTGATAGTAAGCCATACTTTGCCAGCACCTGAAAGCCATTGCAGATGCCAATTACCAGCCCGCCTCGCTCAATAAACTCACGAATCTCCTCTCCCAGCTTCAGCCTGCTTTTTAGTGCCAGCACTTTTCCGCTGGCAATATCATCGCCAAAGCTGAATCCGCCAGGAAAGGCAAGAATCTGATAGTCGCTGAGCTTTTTTTCTCCACTGATTAAGCTGTTAATATGCACCCGCTCTGCCAGCCCACCTGCAAGATTAAACCCATACTCAGTCTCAAAATCGCAGTTAATGCCATAACCTGTAAGAACCAGCACCCTTGGCTTTGCCATCGCTACCATCCCAGCGTTTTTTTGTAGTTTTCTTTAAGCTCATTTATTTTTACTGCACAGAACTTTTTGCCATTTTCTTTAATGCGGAGTTCTGGCACCTCAATAACCCTGCCAATGCAGGCAAAGTCATCTTCTGCAAAAATATTCTCAAACCTTTTTGCTCGCTCTTTGGGAAGAGCGACAATAAATCTGCTTTGAGTTTCGGAAAAAAGCTTTTCTGCATTGCTGAGCGTTCCCTTGCAAGGAATGGCATCAAGCTCAACCTCTGCGCCGAGCTCTCCTGCCATTGCCATTTTGCAAAGTCCAAAGCCAATGCCACCCACACCAACAGAATGAATGGCAGAAAATAACTCCTCTTTGAGCGCTTGATGAATTAATTGATAGCGCCTGCGAGC
>CAZQJX010000212.1:0-2416 GCA_964592965.1 uncultured bacterium | reverse complement strand
CTGAATGAGTCTGTCCAAGCCAAGAGCAATTCCGCCATGAGGCGGAGCGCCGTATTTTAAGGCGTCAAGCAAAAAGCCGAATTTCATCCGTGCCTCTTCATCACCAATTCCCAGCACCTTGAATATTCTTTCCTGAAGGTCTGTGCGATGAATACGAATGGAGCCACCGCCCAGCTCCACTCCGTTTACCACCAAATCATAGGCAAGCGCCTTTACCTTTCCTGGTTCTTTTTCCAGAAATTCAAGATGCTCAGGCTTGGGCATTGTGAAAGGATGATGGGTGGATTTCCAGCGCTTTTCTGTATCGCTCCATTCAAACATAGGAAAATCCACCACCCACAAAAAGTTGTAGCCAGAGGCAGGAAGAAGCCCCAGCCTTTTTGCCACCATCAGCCGAAGCTGTGCCATTGCTTCATTTACGATTTCGAACTTATCTGCCATAATCATCAAAAGGTCTCCGGGCTTGGCGCCAAGCCTTTCAATCATTTTTTTCTGTTCTTCCTCAGAAAAATATTTAACCGCGGGTCCCTGAAGCCCGCCCTCTTGATAGCGAATGACCGTCAAACCTTTGGCGCCATAGGCTTTGAGCGCATAAGTTAAATCATCGGTTTCCTTCCTGCTCCAGCTTGCACAGCCCGGCGCATTAAGCCCTTTGATTATTCCGCCTGTCTCAACTGCCTGTTTGAAAAACCTGTATTCGCTTTTGGGGAAAATATCAGTGAGGTCTTTGAGTAAAAGCTCAAAGCGGGTGTCTGGTCTATCTGTGCCGTATTTTTCCATAACCTCATCCCAGCTTACTCTTGGGAAAGGGGTTTTAAGCTCTATGCCGAGAATTTCCTTCCAGATGCGAACAATCATACCTTCAATTACCTCAAAAACATCTTCAGGGCTGACAAAGCTCATCTCCACATCAATCTGAGTGAATTCAGGCTGGCGGTCTGCGCGCAAATCTTCATCCCGCATACATCTCGCCACTTGGAAATAGCGGTCAAATCCAGCCACCATCAGGATTTGCTTGAACAACTGCGGGCTTTGAGGAAGAGCATAAAATTTTCCCGCATAAATTCTGCTCGGAACCAGATAATCC
Source organism: uncultured bacterium (assembly GCA_964592965.1). Lineage (GTDB taxonomy): Bacteria > RBG-13-61-14 > RBG-13-61-14 > RBG-13-61-14 > DRUE01 > CAZKMM01. Next base: position 1,329 of record CAZQJX010000212.1, on the reverse strand, counting down.
CGTGCACCTTCAGGTGTGCTTTTGGTAAGGAAAGGTGTTTCAATCTCATAAAATCCCAGCTCGCAGAAATAATCCCGCACCAGCTTAACTACCTGATGCCGAGTGATGAGCTTTTTCTGCATCTCTGGTCGGCGAAGGTCAAGATAGCGATATTTAAGCCGAAGCTCCTCACTCACCTTTACTCCATCTTCAATTAAAAATGGGGTTGGCTCGGAGCGGTTTAAAATTTTTAACTCTCCTGCCCAGACTTCTATCTCGCCTGTTTTTAATTTGGGATTGATGCTGTCAGATGGTCTGAGCCTTACCTCTCCCTGAACCGCAATCACCCATTCGTTTCTTATCTGATGCGCTCTTTTGTGCACCTCAGGCTCGTATTCAGGATTGAATACCACCTGAATAATCCCGCTTCTGTCCCTAAGGTCAATAAAAATTACACCGCCATGGTCACGATAAGAATCCACCCAGCCCATCAGGCAAACCTTTTTCCCAACATCTTCTTTGCCGAGTTCCGCACAGTAGCAGGTTCGCTTCCAGCTTCCCAGCTCCTCCATTATTTTTCCTCCGCATTAATTTCTTGCCAGTATATTTTGATTATATCTAAAAGGGTCTGATGTTCAGCAAGGGCGAGCGCATACTCTTTATCAGCAAAGGCAAAGCCTGTGGATTTAAGATTGCTTTTCATTTCTTCCCAGTCTATGCTGGCAAGCTCCTTTAATTTAGCCTGCTCCAGCCGAAGCTCTTTTTTGGCATCCAGCAGTTTGATATTAAGCTCCTTTTTCTCAAGCTCTGATTCACCGATGATCAAAGCAGTGCGGGCTTTAAGCCTATCTGCCTGACGAAGCTGGGCACGGAGAGATTTTTCAGGCTCGTCAATGGTCATTTCCGCATAAATGCCTTTTTTGCGCAGGGAAAAAAGTAGCTTAAAGGCAAAATCATATCCAGCTTGGTCTGCAAAGGCTAAAAATATATCAGGACGAAGAGAGAGTTTTTCTTTTGGGATTTTTTCCTGAAGCAAAATAGCAAGCCTTTCCAAGCCAAGAGCAAAGCCAATAGCCGGGGTTTGAGGACCGCCAAGCTCATGGATAAGATTATCATATCTTCCGCCTGCGCAGACCGTGTTTTGAGCGCCCAGCCCGCTTTTTGCCTGAAATTCAAAAACCGTTCTCGTATAGTAATCAAGCCCTCTTACTAGGTGCTGGTCAATTTGGTAAGAGATTTTAAGTTTTTCCAAAAGCTTTTTTAGCTCCTCAAAATGCTTTGCGCAGTCTAAGCAGAGATAATCAGCTGGAGAAGGAGCGAGCCTGACTACTTTTTTGCAGTTCTCATTTT
>CAZQJX010000211.1:0-2432 GCA_964592965.1 uncultured bacterium | reverse complement strand
TTGATGAAACCTATAACCAACAGAGGCTTAATGATATTAATCATACCAATCTCAAGCTGATTGTTACTCATTGCGGGCTGGATGTTGGAGAGGATGGAAAAACTCACCAGTGCATTGACTATCTTGGTGTTGCCAGCAATCTTTTTGGCTTTAAGGTGATTATTCCTGCAGACCCAAACCAGACTGACCGAGCAGTGAGATTTCTTGCCCGAGAGTCTGGGAATTTTATTCTGGCAGTGGGAAGAAGCAAGACGCCCGTTATTCTAGATGATAAAGGCAAGCCCATCTTTGCTGGAAGCTATAGGTTTGAATATGGAAAAATTGACCTTATCCGCGAAGGAGATAAAGCCTGCATCTTCACAATGGGCTCTATGGTGGCAAGGGCGATTCGCGCTTGGGAGATTCTTAAAGAAAAAGGCATTCTGGTAAAAGTATTAAATGTCTCCTGCCCGCTCGCTTTGAAAAATGATATGGAAAAATTAAAACAGGGCTTTGAAACCGGGATGGTCATTACTTATGAAGACCATCATATTGAAACAGGTTTAGGGGCAAGAATTGCGCTAATAAGCGCAGAGCTGGGGCTTAGGGCAAAATTTGTGCGAATGGGAGTGAAATCATACGGAGCAAGCGGAAAGCCTGATGACCTTTTCAGAATTCAGGGACTTGCGCCAGACCAGCTCGCTCAAAAAATTATTGAGCTCTTAGAATAGGCATTAAATTTACATTGCCAATTCTCTTTTGTGCTTTTAAAAAATTAATCGCAAAATTAGTCTCCCTGCTTTCTAGCAATTGAAAATTTTTAAATTGGCTGGGAAATCTAGTTTGGAATTTTATCTGCTTTTTTAAAATTTGACCATCAAAAACTAGTACTGCTGAAAAATTTTTAACTTCAACTCGTAAATTCTCAAAAAACCTACTTTTTTTCTTCCTGCTTTTTTAAAAGCGCTTGATATCTCTCTGGAACCATATCTATAGGGATAATATGAATTCTTTTGCACCTACGGCATTTAATCTCCACTGTATTTTCAGTGAGCTTAGCAACAAGATTACCACATTCACATCGCTCATCTACCCTCACTTTTCCATCCAAATACTTGCCACAGGCTTTGCATTGAATAGCATCATCACTTAAAAACTCTCCACAAAACGGACATTTTTTCATTTCCTGCCTCCTTAAAGTAGAAAATTATAAAGAATATCTTAACTTTTCCAGAAAAATTTTCAGATTATCTGGCAGAGAGCTGAAAATGTTTTCATAAATCTAGCTTATCTATTGTATTTTTTAAACAGATTTTGTCAAACTAGTTGTCCAAATTGTAAAACATTATTGACCATTTTAGAAAATACACCGTTAAATCTGACTAAAAAGTAAAGCGCTGGAGAGAAATTGAGGAAAATTTTCTTATTGGAGTTTAACAAGAAACGCTATCTCACTTAAAGCACCGAATAAAAAGAATCGAACTGTCCTTAAACCACTCCTGCTTTAAGTAAATCGTGGAGATGTATAATACCAATCAGGTGCTTATTTTCTGGGTCATCGCAGACAAGAAGCGAGGTAATGGAATGTTTTTCCATTTTTGCTAGCGCCTCACTTGCCAGCGCCTCTGGACGGATGGTTTTAGGATTGCGGGTCATTATATCTTTGGCTTTGCGTTCAAAGACATCTGGGAAGCGCTCCATTGCCCTTCTTAAATCTCCGTCTGAGATGATTCCCACTAGCTCGCCTTTCTCAACCACAGCAGTATGCCCGAGCATTTTACTGCTCATCTCAAGGATTACCTCTTTCATTGGAGCATCAGGTGAGACAATGGGGATTTGCTCGCCTGTGTGCATAAGGTCAGCTACCCGTAATAAAAGCTTTTTTCCAAGCGAGCCTGCAGGATGGCGAAGGGCAAAATCCTCTGGCTTAAATCCACGCTCCTCAAGAAGCGCCAGTGCGAGCGCATCTCCCATTGCCAGCATAGCAGTTGTGCTCGCTGTGGGAACTAAATTATATGGGCAGGCTTCTTCCTTCACGCTTACATCCAAAACCACATCTGCATTCTTTGCCAAGGTGGATTCTCTTCTTCCCACCATAGCAATGAGAGGAAGGGAAAGTCTGCGGAAATAAGGAAGTAGCTTTAAAATCTCCTCTGTCTCACCGCTATTGGAGAGTGCAAGCACTACATCTCCCTTTGAAACCATTCCTAAATCACCATGCAATCCCTCGGCAGGATGAAGGAAAAAAGCAGGCGTGCCAGTAGAAGCAAATGTGGCAGCAATTTTCTGGCAAACCAGCCCGCTCTTCCCCATACCAGTAACCACAACCTTTCCGAAGCAATTTTTAAGAATTTCAATAGCACGCAAAAACTCCTCTCCTAAGCGGTCAGCAAGCGCGCGCACCGCGTCTGCCTCAATCAACAAAACCTTTTTCGCCCGTTCAATGGTCATTT
>CAZQJX010000210.1:0-2450 GCA_964592965.1 uncultured bacterium | reverse complement strand
TGTCGGTTGTAAGATAAAAACCAAGGATAGGGACGGGCAGGAACAAGCTTGATTACCTTAGCGCTCTCAGGCTCAACAGCTATCTTCATCTGGTTTTTAAATTTTCCTAAAAATTTCTCCTGCCAGAAATCAAAGGCAAGATATTCCTGAGCTGGGTCAAGCCCGAGCTGGGAAAAATCTAATTGATACTCTGTTTTTTGCGAGGGGATTTTCTTTCCTTCAACTGTCCAGTTCTCTCCCCAGTTGAACAAGCCCAAAAGCCACCAGCGGTCAAAATTTGTGCGGACTTCTTCCAGCCATACCTCTGGTGTTCGCTTTTCAAACAAATCAAGCGGTCGGGCAGAATGAGGATAAATGGGAAGTAGCTTTTGGATAACTTTGACCTGCTCGGGCGTCATCTCCACCATTCGGTCGCCTATCTTAACAATCCCGCCTGTCAGACCAACAAGAGACGCAAAAGCAACCGACTGGTTGAAATTAAGAGCACGGTTTGACCATTCCTTCCAGCGGTCGTTTTCAAAAAAGATTAAATCCGGATGATTTATCCAGAGGTTGTGATTGAGCCAGTATCTTCTTGCCACCACCCTTGCGGTGGGAATAATCCCCTGAGCAAAACCAAATCTTTTAAAAGGATTGAGCACAAAAAGATTTTTATAATTGCTCCAAGCAGGCATATTGTCTAAGGTTATGCGCTGGGCATCTACCAGACCCCAGTTGAACCCGCAAACACCGATTCCAACAACAAAGACATTATCACCAGCTTCTTCCCTGATTATCTCCATACCCTTGCGGTAATAATAAGGCACGGTCTCGCTTGCGTCTGGAAGGCTGGAGTAATAAAGAAGGTAATAAGCAAAATCCACTTTGAGCCACTCATATCCCCAATCTTTTACATACCTGCGAATGACCTTTCTCAAATGCTTTTGAACTTCAGGCTTGGATAAGTCCAGCACGCGCAAATCCTGCCCCTCGCCGGTAATAAGCAGGCGAGGAAGAATGCCCTTTTTGGGCAAAAACCAATCAGGATGCTCCTTAAATGTCTTTGAGCGGGCATCGGCAAGAAAAGGAGCTATCCAAATGCCGGGAGTCATTCCTCTGGCACGGATTTGATTCGCAAGCCATTTCATTCCATTGGGAAATCGCTTCGGGTCTGCCCACCAATCTCCCCAGTAGGGGCTGTATCCGCAATCAATCTGAAAATAATTCATTCCAGCGGGCTTGAAATTCCTCACCGCAAAATCCAGATTCTTTAAAACAATATCTTCATTAATATCGCAGTGATACTCACCCCAAGAGTTCCACCCACTGGGAATGGGCTTTTTCCAGACAGGCTTTTTTTGAATCAGAGCAATAGCCCTTGCATAATCTTCAAGGCAGGCAAACGGGTTGGGCGCAAAAAAATCAAGATATACCAGCTCCGAGCTAACCTGTTTTTGAGATTTTAACAAAAGCGGAGCACGAAACAGGCTTCGCACGCTGTATTCAGTAAAATTCCTTTTTCCCGCTTCCTTGTGGGCAAGCTCGGGATTGTAATCTAAAATGATGAGCCCAAATGCCCTATCTGCGGTTAGGAATCCTGCCAGTGCCTGCTTTTTCTCATCTCGGGCGTAAATCAGCTGGCTCCAGTTGCTCACTGCTTTTGGGCTGAGAAGTCTAGAAAGAATCGGTGGGCGCTTTAAAGGATAAACATTCACCATAAAGTCAAAATACATATTTGAGCCGTTGTCCAAAATTATGGCATTTTCTGGCTTTCTGCTTAAAAAAAGCCCGCCCGAGCTCTCTGTGTGCACAGGTTCCAGGTATTTTAAAGAAAAGTCTTTATAGGAAATGGGTATCTTCTCAATGGTCATCTGCACGGTAAAAAACCTATGCTTATAAAAGCGGAAAGTTTCTTTTATGCAGGGAGAAGATTTTTTCTTTGTGATGACCTCAAGCAAAATTCCTTTTCCGAGCGCATCGCTTAAATCTTTTTTCCTCCAGCTTCTCTTTGCCCTGCCCCAGCTTTTCCATTCTATCTCGGTGCCATTTTTTCCTCTCTGCGCAATCGCTCTTGCATAGGCATTTTTTAAAACCACTCTGCCGGAGCTATCAAAAACGCTCCACCTTCCCTGAACAAGCTGGTATTTCCAGCAATAAAAAGAATTACAGATGTAAAGAACATCTGCTTGCTGATGAAACTCCAGCTCGGCTTCAAGCTGATTTGTTGTTCCATCATATTCTTTTTTTACTCCTTTCTGATTAAGCCCCGGCTCAGCGCCAAAAGCTCCTGCTAGAAAAACCAGCAAAAAAACCGTTAAGCCAGACAAAAACTTTGCCCAAACAGGAAAAGAATTTTTTAAGCCTTTCATTTTCCCCTGCCCTGTTCGGTTTTTTCTTTTTCTATCAAGCTTTTTCATTTTCAGCAAATAAATTGATTTTAGAAATTAAGCGGTCTTTATTTGCAAAACTTT
>CAZQJX010000209.1:0-2458 GCA_964592965.1 uncultured bacterium | reverse complement strand
TGGGGATATGATAAGAGCATCTGGAAATCAGCAAGAAAGCAGGCAATGGAAATGGTCTGGCTTTTGGGCTCTCATCCCAGTGTGGTCATCTGGAATTGCCATAATGAGCCATTTAGCTCTCCCAAAAGCTTTCTTTTTGGCGACTGGAATGTAAAAAAGCTAGACCCAGAGCTCAAGCGGATTATAAGCATTACCGACCCCTCCCGACCAGTTAATCTTGCCAGCGGTCTTCTGAATAAAACTGATTGCCATATGTATCTTGGCTGGTATCTTTTAAAAGCAGATGACCTTGCAAAATTCTTTGAGCTCTTTCCCAAATGGGCCGCCTTTTTCACAGAGTTTGGCGCTCAGGCTTTTCCCAACTATGAAAGCGCCATCAAGTTTATGAACCCAGACATCAATAAGATAAACTGGCAGAAGCTGGAAGAATACCATATGCTCCAGAAAAAGATTATGCAAAAATATGTTCCTTTAAAACCAGGAATGAGCCTTGAAGATTACATTAACGCCACTCAGGACTATCAGGCACGGCTTTTAAAGTATCATATTGACCAGCTCAGAAGCAGAAAATATGAGCTTAACTGGGGTTGCATTGCTTTCCTCTTTAATGATTCTATTCCTGCTATCACCTGGTCAGTTGTTGATTGGTGGCGTCAGCCCAAAAAAGGATACTATGCCATCAAGCAAAGCTTTCAGCCGGTTTATGCAATGGCGCGCTGGAAATTTGCTCCTTATAAACCCAAGAGAAAAATCAAGCTCCCCATCTATGTGGTCAATGACCTTCTTGAAAGCTATTCTGCCACCTTAACTGCTGAGATATGCTTTAAAGGGAGGAAGCTGGTTGAAAAAAGCTGGAAGGTAGAGCTCAGTCCAGATATGCCCGCCACCCTGATTGATACCATAAGCTTTATTCCAGAAAAAGAAGGAGATTACCAGCTCAAGCTCACTCTCAATGCACAAGGTCTTAAAACGCCCTCAGAAAATATTACCATTCTGAAGGTGAGAAAAAAATAAAAGATGAGTTTGAAGTTAAAAGCGGTCTGGCTCTTTGCGCTCCTCTGCTTATCCTTTCAGGTCATTGGGCAAAAAAAGCCCTTGCAAAATAAGTCAATTGGAATTTCTGAAGGAGCTTGCCAGTATCGCAAAGAGCTTAATCAAGGCTGGAGATTTCTTCCTGTAAAAAAATTCTCCAAAAAATACCTAGAGGAAAATTATGATGATTCTGGGTGGTTGAGTGTTAATGTTCCCAGCCAGTGGCAGACCTATCCTGGCTTGGAAAAATATTCTGGAAAAGGAGTGTATCGGCTGAAATTTGCCTTAACCCATCGCTGTGCGATGAGCAGGTATTTTCTCCGCTTTGGTGGAGTTTTTTATCGGGCGCGCGTCTGGCTTAATGGAAGTTATCTTGGCGAGCACGAAGGGTATTTTGAGCCTTTTGAATTTGAGATAACAGATAAGCTAAAAGCAAATAATATCTTGGTGGTAGAGGTTGAATGTAAGCGGGAGAGATTCATTACCTATAAAAAGCAGATTCTCGGAGTTTTTGGCTACTGGGATGTGATCAGCTCCTACCGCAATCCCGGCGGTATTTGGAGAGAGGTTGAGCTTATTGCCAGAAGCCCAGCTTGGCTGGGAAATATCTACTTTACCACCATTGAAATCTCTCCCCAGCCAAAAGTAAAAATATCTGCTGAAATAAATGGAGAAAAATTGCCCGGGCTGTTCGTCAGGTTCAAGTTGGTGCCTGATAATTTTTCTGGCAAAAGCTTCTCTTTTATCGCTTGGGTAAAAGAAGGTAGAGCAGAAGGAGAATATGTCTTAAAGGACGCGAGGCTCTGGTCAACTTGGGACAGGGGCTTTCCTCATTGCTATAAGCTCATTGCCCAGCTCCATTGCTCAGCAGAAACAATGAAAAAAAGAATGAAAACCTCTTCAGCTCATCATTTTTCTCAAGGAAAGAAAAAAAAGCTCCTTTCCAGCCTGATGGATAAAAAGCAGATTCTTGTTGGAATAAGGAAAATAGAAGTTAAAGATAGATTTCATTTTTACCTGAACGGAAAAAGCCTTTACATTCGTGGTAATAACTATGCTCCTAGTGATGTTTATTTATCCCGCACCACTAAAGAGCTGGTGGAAAAAGATGTTCAGATGTTCAAAGAGGCAAATTATAATATGGTTCGTGTGCACGCCCATATTGAGCACCCTTATTTTTACTTTGCCTGCGACCGAGCTGGTATTTTAGTCTGGCAAGATGGACCTTTTCAGTGGGGATATTCACATAAAATAATTGATGAAGCGGTCAGACAGACAAAGGCTTATGTAAAGCTTCTTTACAATCATCCTTGCATTGCCCTTTGGTGCGTTCATAACGAGCCCCTGCCTGCAGGAATTAATCTCACCCGCCCCAATCCAATAGATGTGATTCGCACTGCCTTGACTGGGATTTTATGGGGCGAGC
>CAZQJX010000208.1:0-2459 GCA_964592965.1 uncultured bacterium | reverse complement strand
TTCCTGCCCGTCGGTCAATAACCACTCCTTTTTCGTCCACAGTGCAGAAGTTAATGCGGATTGCCACATCTCCTGCTTGAAGAGGAAAATCAATCCCCAGCGCCTCCAGCACACCTCTTCCGATCAGATATTTAACTGGGTCGTAGCCAAAAAGAGCAAGATGACCGGGACCGCTCCCAGGAGAAATTCCCGGCGCAATAGGGTCTGCCAAGCCGAGCACGCCTTTTTTAGCAAGCTCGTCCATATTAGGAGTGCGGGCAAGCTCAAGCTCGGTCTTACCGTGCTCGCCCACAGGCAGTCCGCCAAGTCCGTCCATAATCAAAAAGACAATTTTTGAATCAGTTTCTCTGGCAAGGCTTTTTACCAGCTCTTGAATATCCATTTTCCCCTCCATTAAAAATTTTCTTTAATTTCTTTAAGCTCTATTTGATAATGAGCGCAAACCAGCTCCACTGGTTTTCCTTCAAACAAAAGCTCTTTGATTATTTTACGATAAATTTGAGCAAGCTTTGAAAGGCTAATTGAATAAGGAGCGGGCTTAAGTCTTGAAATTTCTGCTACAAATTCTGCGAAGATATTTTCTGGCTCGGGCTTTATCCACCTGCCTGCTGGACAGAGCCAGAGTTCTTTTTTAATAACCTCTTCGCAGAATTGAGGACTAGATAGAAAGATTGCCAGTCTTGCTGATTGTTCAGGATTGGATTGACCAGAATTAAGAGCAAGATATGTTCCTGTAAAAGCAACAGGTGTATTTTCTGGCAAAGGAGCGATTTTTATTTTTGGCAGAAGGTTTTTTCCCTTGAGCTTTAAAGCCAGCTCTGGCTCTCCAAAAGCCAGCTTTATCTCGCCTGTCTCAAGGGCTTTAGCTAGAAGCTCGGTATCATAATTAACAGAAAGTGGAGAGATGCAGGTTTTAAGCGAGCTTAAAAAATACAGGCTTGATTTGGTTTTTTCATAAGTAAGGTCAAATTCTTTTCCTTCAAATGCCCAAATCAGGTAGAGAAAGAATTCAACTATTTGATGGTCATCACCCAGCGCCAGCCCCAAATCTCCAGGATGGGTTTGGCAGAAGTTTTGTAATTCATCTAGATTTTGAAGCGGAGTTGATAAATAGTCAGAGTTATAAAAAAGCGCCAGCCACTGAAGCCGAAAAGGAAGAAAATAGAAATCATCACCACGCCTTCCAGGAAGATAATATGAATATATATTTACCCAAGTATAATTTTTCACCCATTGGTTCAAGATTAAAGGCTTAAATTCAAGCTGATTAATCTTAAAATAATCAACCTCAAAAATATCAGGGCTTGCTTGTGAGCTAAGATATGCTTCGGGTTCTTGGCAAGAGAAAGGAATAAACTCAATCAGTGTTTTTGAAAACTTTTGCTCGGATTGAATCAGGGTTTTTAAATGGCTGAGCTTTGTATCTTCAAGCTCTAAGCCCAATGTAATTTTAGAAGGAGCTTTTGTTTTGGTGCAAAAAGTGAAAAATAAACAAAGAGTCAAAAAAAAGATTTTTTTCATTTGCTTATTTGTTAAGATATCCGAGTGCTTCCAGCTTTTTCTTGTCCTCTTCAGTAAGAGCGGTTGTGCTTCCTACCACTGCTTTGTTGCGCCAGCTTCTCCACCAAGCAAGAACCCTTTCAGAATAGGTAATGAAAATCTCATTGGCAGGGTCAGCACGGTTTTTCAGCTCTTTTGGGTCATAGGCAAGGTTATACATCTCCCAGCGGGAATTGGTGACTGAATAAAGCACCTTAAGCTCATCAAGCTTTAAGCCCACCCAAATGGGCTTTTTAAGATTTGCCAGCTTTTCCATTCCCTCTCCACGAATTGCTCCTGGGTAGGTCTCAAAATAGACAATGTAATGCTTTTCCCAAGACTTTTCCCCCTTGATATAGGGAATAAGGTTCCTTCCTCGCATTTCCTTTCCTGGCTCAATGCCTGCATAGCCAAGGAATGTGGGAGCAAGGTCAAGTAGCTCGACCTGTGCGTCAATTCTTACCCCAACAGGAATGCCAGGACCGCTCAGGCCAAAGGGAATGCGCATACTCGGCTCATAAAGATACCTGCCATGTCCAACATATCCATGTTCGCCAAGGCTTTCGCCGTGGTCAGCGACAAAGAAAATCAGGCTGTTTTTTCTCAAGCCCAACTCGTTGATTTTGTCTAAAAGCACCCCAATGTAGTGGTCAGCATAAGCGATTTCGCTGTCATAGGCATCAATGCGCTGTTGCTGGTCGGTTTTGGGTGCGTTTGGATTTTTAAAGATAAATCCTTTGTGGAAAAGGTAAGGTGCGTGGGGCTCAGAATAATGCGCCCAGAGGAAAAAGGGCTCTTTGAGACTCTCTTCCAGCCATTTTACTGCCTGCTCGGTGACGCCACGGGCATCACGCTCGCTGTTGAAGAATATCCAGCGCTTTTTGTTGAAATTGTCGTCATAAATATCAAAGCCTTGGTCA
>CAZQJX010000207.1:0-2493 GCA_964592965.1 uncultured bacterium | reverse complement strand
TGTGCAGTAGTAGTGAGTGTTAGTGCTACCAGTTTTCAGGCGCTTGCTTTGAGGCAGGAGATTGAGGAGAGTTTTGGGCTTTTGAAAAGGCTTGGGTTTAAGGGAGCAGAGCTTGCTATTCGCAATCCCAAAGAAGTTGATGAAAAGCAGATTTTTTCTTTGCTTGAGCGGTATCAGCTTGCGGTTCCTGCTTTGGGCACAGGTCAGGCTTATGTGGAAGAAGGCTTGAGCCTGACCGCTTCTGAGCAAAAACTAAGAGAAGAAGCCCGCAGGCGCATTTTTTTGCATCTTGAGCTTTCTGCCAAGCTCGGCGCAAAGGTGATTATTGGCTTGATTCGGGGAAATCCTAAGCCTTCCCAGAAAGATTCTTCTTTAAAGATTCTTGCGGATGAGCTTTTAGAGCTTTGTGAGCAGGCGAAAAAAGCAGGCTCGCCTGGGCTTTTGCTAGAGCCTCTCAATCGTTATGAGACAAGCATCATCAATACCATTGCCGAGGCAAAAGATTTTATCAATCAGCTTGGTGTGGACAATTTAGGCATACTTGCTGATAGCTTTCATATGAACATAGAGGAGCGGGATGTGTATCAGGCTTTGGTGGATGCGGGAGATTTAATTCAGCATATTCATCTTGCAGATTCCAATCGCTGGGCACCTGGTCAGGGTCATTTTGATTTTGATAGATTATTTTCTGCTCTTGGGGATATTGGCTACGAGGGCTGGCTGAGCGGAGAGTTTATGCCAGCTCCCACTGCTCAGGAATCTGTGCGAATGTTTGCAGAATTTTTGGAAGAAAGGGGATTGGTTGATGCAAGGAGATGAGCTTCGCATTCGCAAGCCCATAGGCAAGGGAAAAACCTGGCTGGTGAATGGCGAGCTTGAGCTGATCAAATTTGCTATTCTCAGGCTCGGTCAGGGTGAAGAATATTCAGAAGTAGTTGAAGAAGATGAGCTTGGGCTCGTGCTTCTTTCTGGCAAGGTGGAGATAGAGGTTGATGGTAAGAAATATCAATTAGGACCTCGGCGAGATGTTTTTTTGGATTTTGCTTGGGGATTATATGTTTCTCCCAAAAAGAGCTGGAAGGTTCGGGCGGAAAACGATAGCGAGCTTGCCCTTTGTTATGCGCCCGGACCGGAGGGCGGAGAGATAATTTTAATCAGCCCGAAAAAGTTAATCTTGCACGAGCGGGGAAAGGACCATTTTCAGCGTCGGGTGGTGGATATAATGGTTTCGCAGGTGCCAGCAAGATATCTTTTAATTGGTGAGACATTCAATTTCCCTGGTCAATGGTCAAGCTATCCGCCTCATCGGCACGACCGGCACAATCCGCCAGAGGAATATCGCTTGGAAGAGATTTATTTTTACAAGCTCAAGCCCGAGCAGGGATTTGGGCTTCAGAGAATTTATAATGATGACCGCACGCTAGATGTTGCTTATGTAGTAGAAAACAATGATTTAATAATTTTTAAAGAAGGCTATCATCCAGTAGCGAGTGCTCCCGGATACTGGCTTTATTATCTTTGGGTTCTGGCAGGACCTGTGCGGATTATGAAAACCATAGATGACCCTGCCCATAGCTGGGTTCATAATCTTGAATAACTTATACCACCTCAACTCTGAGCTAGGTTGGTAAAAGATTTTCCAGCGAATGATTTTAAAATGTGCTTTCTTCTGGCTCGGGCTTTTGCAGGTTTAAAAGCTCCCTAATTTTTTCCAAAAGCAACTCTGGAGATGCGGGTTTGTCAATAAAATAATCCACAGGCAGATAATTCTCATCAGGAGCAAAATGATAAGGAATTTTTTTTATCTGATGGACTGCACTGAGAATGATGATAGGTAATTTAATCAATTTGAGCTCTTCTCGAATTTTTCTTGCTACCTCAAATCCTTCATATTCACTGGGCATAAGAACATCTAGAATAACTAAATCCGGTTTTTCAGACTTTACCTTTTCAATTCCTTCTTCAGGAGTATAAGCTGAGGCTACCTCAAAGCCGTTCTCCTCTAGGATGGAACGGGTAGAGTCTTGGAAGTCTTTATCGTCGTCAATAACTAAAATTTTTGCCATTTGAAACCTCCTATGGTTGAGAAATTTTACTTTTTTGCTTGTAAAAGTGCCATTTCTGCCGCATTAACCAGCGGATAGACCACAGGTGAGGCGGTAAGAGCTGGATGAGTACCCATTTGAAAACTGGCTATATCATCAATCGTCATTCGGTAATGAATACAGGCACTTATGGCATTGACCAGCTCGCCGATTGCTTTATCTCCCCGGAATAATCCTCCCAAAAGTACCCCGGTTCGTTTTTCAAAAACCAGCTTTACTTTTAATGGTTTCATTCCGGGCATTGCTCCGGGATGACGATTAGGTGCCTCAAAGGTTCCTGTAATAACATCATAACCCTGCCTTTTGGCATTTTCTTCAGTAAGACCGGCTACTGCAAAAGCGGTATCACCAACGAAAGTGGAAAATACGCCAATGGTTCCAATATATT
>CAZQJX010000206.1:0-2527 GCA_964592965.1 uncultured bacterium | reverse complement strand
TAAAAGAAGAAAAGAAAGTGCCACTTGGATTATATGAGGTAGCAAAAGTGTTTTTTGGCTGAAAAGAAAAGGGAAGTTAAGCCAAACTGCGCGCAGATGAAGGGATCTTTTTTCAGTTAAAAAGGAGAAATTAAAAAGTGGGTGAAGCTCGCCCAATTTTTCAATACTTCCCTGAGCTTGAAAAAAAGATTCCTTTTGTAGAATTGGGAAATTTTCCCACTCCTGTGCAGAAACTAGAAAGGCTAGGTAGAGAGCTTGGAATTGAGCAATTTTACATCAAGCGTGATGACCTTTCTCATCCCGAATACGGCGGGAACAAGGTTAGAAAGCTGGAGTTTTTGCTGGCAGATGCAAAAAGGCTGAAAAGAAAAGCTGTTCTTACCATTGGTGCCTGGGGCTCAAATCATATTCTTGCTACCACTATTTTTGCCAAAAAATTGGGCTTAAAGCCCCTGTGCGTGATGATACCTCAGCCCGCTCAATATTATGCCAGAAAGAATCTGCTTTTAAATTTTGCGCTTGGATGCGAGCTAAATTATGCCACGAACGAGCCTTTGCTTTTGGCAAAGATTTTATCGGTTTACTTTCGCCACTGGCGGGCTGGTGAGCGACCTTATTTTATCTGGGCAGGAGGGTCAACCCCGCTTGGCACCATAGGATACTTAAATGCTGGTTTGGAAATAGCAGAGCAGATTAAAAAAGGAGAACTGCCCGAACCAGATTATATCTTCTGCGCAGTGGGAAGTTGCGGAACCTTTGTTGGGCTGAATCTCGGCACAAAGCTTGCCGGCTTAAAAAGTAAAGTTTTAGGCGTGCGAGTTTATGAGAGAATGGGGGTTAATTCTATAATGTGCTGGAATTTAGCCCGCTCTACTTTAAAGCTTTTGAAAAAGGCATATCCTGACTTTCCCAGTTTAAACATTTCTCCAAAGAATTTTACAATTCTGCATAACTACTACGGAAAAGGATATGCCTACTTTACCAAAGAGGGAAGACAAGCAGTAAAAATGATGGAAGAGCTGGAAGGAATTAAGCTAGAAGGCACATACACAGGAAAGACATTGGCAGGAATCATTGACCTTGCAGGCAGGGGAGAACTTGCTGGCAAAACCGTGCTTTTTGTCAACACCTACAATTCCCGCCCGCTTGAAAAGCTGGTATCAAAACTTCCTGACTGGAAGGAGCTTCCTAAAGAATTTCATCATTGCTTTACTGGGAAAATTCAGGAGGAAGAACTCCAATGAGAAAGGGTTTTTTTATTGCTTTTTTACTGCTTATTTTTTCAGGCTTGGCTTTTGCCAAAGAACCGATTTTTGCTTTTCTTGAGCCTGATGGCTCGCAAGGGAAGCCTCATCATCTTACTGAAGAGGATATGACGCTTCATCTAATGGATAATTTTTGGTACACAGAGAGTTATTTTTTTATTGCTTATCTTGACAGCGGAGAAATTGCCTATCTTAACCTCATCATTTCCAATATGGGCACAAAAAAGCATCAGCCCGCTCTTACCCTGACCATCATTACTCCTGAACGACATCGTCTTACCACAGAAAAGGATTTTTCTCCTGAGGATTTAAAAATCAGCAAAAAAGGCTTTTGGCTACAGATAGGCGATAACCTTCTTTATGGAGATGATAAACATCTTAAATTAAAAGTGAAGCAAGCAGGGCTGGGATTGGAGCTGGAATTTTCAAGCCCTGTTTCAGGGATAAAGCTTGGCGATGGTTGCGCTTGGTTTGGTAAAGATAAAAAGATTTTTTACTGCATTAACTATCCTGCTCCCCGCGCCCGCATTCAGGGAAAGATATTTTATTCAGGAAAAGAAGTTCCTGCCCGGGGCTGGGGATATGTTGACCATTGCTGGTATAATGCCAATACAACGGATTTTGAGCGGGTGTGGCATAATTTAAAATTTTTCTCTTCTGAGCTTAACCTGATTATCACCAGCTTTACCACTCCTGAGAGATTTGGCTCTGAAAGAGTGGGAATTGCTTTCTTGGTAAATGATAAAGAGGTTTTAGATGCAACCACCAAAATAAAAGTTAAAGAATCTTCCCATCAGTTTGATTCTGTGGGTAAAAAAAATTACCCCCAGCGTTTGATTTTTGAGCTGAATTTCTCCAGCCAGAAGGCAGAGATTGATTTTGATTCTTCACGGCTGGTGGAAAAGATGGATGTTTTAGAAAAGCTGAACAAGTCCGCGGGCTCCCGTGCCCTTAAATGGCTCATCAATACTTTTATCTGCCAGCCTTATTACTATCGCTCTTTTGGAAAGACCGAGCTGAAGCTGAGCTTGGAGCAGAGCACCAAGAACATCAAAGGAGAAGCAAGCTGTGAGGTAATTTTTGTTAAATGATTCTTTCCTGGCTAAACAATCTCTTCACTTTCTTCAGTAAATTTTTTATCTTTTCAATTAAGTGTTCTTTGGTCATAATCTCCCATAAAGAATCTTTCCCCTTTTCAAGGCTTGGGAAATGATATGATTTTTAGAATCCTTAAACCGCTCAGAATCTTCCCGGCTGTAAAG
>CAZQJX010000205.1:0-2614 GCA_964592965.1 uncultured bacterium | reverse complement strand
CAGAAAATAACTCCTCTTTGAGCGCTTGATGAATTAATTGATAGCGCCTGCGAGCACGAGCTACATCCACCCTCGGCACTCTTTTACCAATATAACGCTCACCACGCTCCTTCTCTCCCAAATAGGCAAAATACTCGCTTCCTCCCAGCTCAGATTTTGTAATTCCGATTACATAAATTAAATCTCCCGCAAACTTGAAATCAAGTGTCTGACATTTGCGAAGGTCAGGAACAATGCCCAAGCTGGAAATGAGGAGCGTGGGTGGAACCGATATCTTTATTGGATTTCCTTTCTCATCATATCCTTTAAAGTCATTAAACATACTGTCTTTCCCGCTGATAAACGGGGTGCGAAAGCGACGGGCAGTTTCATAACAAGCCATTGTTGCCCGCTTCAGCTGACCAAGCCTGAAAGG
Organism: uncultured bacterium; assembly: GCA_964592965.1. Classification (GTDB taxonomy): domain Bacteria; phylum RBG-13-61-14; class RBG-13-61-14; order RBG-13-61-14; family DRUE01; genus CAZKMM01. The sequence goes on along the minus strand of CAZQJX010000205.1, from coordinate 2,199 downwards.
CTCATCCGAAGAACACCAGCAGAAATTGTCCAAAAGAGCAATTCTATCTGGGTCTGCTCCCACTGCCACAACATTGCGAATAGCAGTATCAATTCCGCATTCTGCCATTGCCCAAGTATCAATATCTCCATACCAAGGGAGAATACCACTAGAAAGCGCCACCGCTTGCCAGCTTGTAAGAACAGGACGCATAACCACAGCATCGCTATGCACATCTTCTTTAACCCCTACCAAAGGCTTGATTATAGACCCACCCTGAACCTCATGGTCATACTGCCGAACAACATATTCCTTTGAGCAAATGTTAAGCCTTGCGACCATATCCAAAAGCGTTCTTTCAAGTTCGCTTCCAGAAAGCTCTTTTACCTCTGGCTCTTCATAATCAGGCTCGCTCCATTCAGAGCGAAGAATCATCTGCGGAACTCCCTCGTGAAGGAACTTCAAATCAACATCCATTACAACCTTTCCCCGCATCTTTACCACGCATCTCCCTGAATCAGTGTATTTGCCTATCACGGTTGCCTCTACATCGTGTTTTTTCATTATTTCCATAAACTTGTCAATTTTATCTGGAGGGACTGCATAGGTCATTCTTTCTTGGCTTTCGCTCACCCATATTTCCCAAGGAGCAAGCCCGGAGTATTTGGTAGGAACTTTCTCTAGCTCCACCTCGCAACCACCGCTCTCTCTTGCCATCTCTCCTACAGAACAGCTCAGTCCACCAGCGCCATTATCGGTTACGCTATGGTAAAGGCTGAGCTGGCGCGCTTCTAATTGGGCATCGTGGAGCTTTTTTTGTGTGATGGGGTCGCCAATCTGCACCGCACCAGCAGGAGAGCCTTCATGCAAACTTTCAGAGCTGAAGGTAGCGCCATGAATGCCGTCTTTTCCCACCCTTCCCCCTGCCATTACAATCAAATCGCCTGGCTGGGCTTTTTTATATTCTCCAGGAATGCCGTTGACCTCCTTAGGAATTATTCCCACAGTGCCAACATAAACAAGTGGCTTGCCCATATAGCGGTCATCAAAAATGACAAATCCCCAAGGCGTGGGAATACCGCTTTTATTACCGCCATGCTCCACTCCTAGCCTTACTCCCTCAAAAATCACACGGGGATGAAGGATGGGATTTTTTCGCTCTCGGTCGCGATATGGAAGTGAGCCAGAATAATAAGGATTGCCAAAGCAAAAACCATAAATATTGATCACCAGCTTTGCTCCCTGACCCGTGCCTAATGGATCGCGATTCACTCCCACGATTCCGGTGATGGCACCGCCATAGGGGTCAAGAGCGCTGGGGGAGTTGTGGGTTTCAACTTTGTAGCAGATAAGGTTTTCATCATCAAATTTGATCACGCCGGAATTATCTGTAAACACACTCACGCACCAATCATCTTTGCCCAACTCCTTTCTTATCTCCTCTGTGGTGCGCTTGATAAAGCTTTTATATATGGAATCAACCTCATCAAGCTTGGCAGAGAAAATCTTGTGCTTGCAGTGCTCGCTCCAAGTTTGGGCTATGCTTTCCAGCTCAACATCTGTTGGGGCTCTGCCTTCTTTTTTGAAATAATCACGAATGGTTTTAAGCTCGGTGAGATTCAAAGCAAGAGGACCACGCCTTAGCTCCGTGCCATCTTCAAGAACTTTCTCCAAAATTCCTTCTTTTCCCAGCTTCTCCAGCTCTGAATCTGGCAGGTCAAGATTTACTTCCAGCACTTGGTCAGAAGGCGGAAGCTTGACCTTGGGAACAACAACTTCCATTCCATCAGAATCCTTAAACTCCTGATAAGACTTAATATGAACCCGCTGAATTAGTGGGTTATAAAGCCTTGTTGCTATTCGCTCAACATCCTCACGAGAAATATCCCCACTAAGAAGATACTGCCTGCTCGTATAAACCCCTTCATCTTCTGAAAACTTTACTCCCAAAAGCTCCTCTATGGCTTCACGAGAGGTTTTACCGACATTGTCAGTAACTCCAGGGAGAAATCCAACCTCTATAATCCAATCAAAATCTTCTGCAATTGGCGTCCCTACTGCTGATTCCTGAGTAAGGGGGTCGGTGAAAATCTCTTTGCTAATTCTCTCCAGCTCATCTGCAGAAAGCTCTTTATCTATGGTATAAACCTCTACTGTCCTGACTGATTTAAGCTTTATGCCCAGCTCTGAAAAAATCCTTCGGCAAGTGGACTCTCCCAG
>CAZQJX010000204.1:0-2708 GCA_964592965.1 uncultured bacterium | reverse complement strand
AGGCTAATTTGTAGCAGGTTTTTGCCTGCTTTGGCTTTCCTTCTTTTTCCAGCTCTTTTCCCAGCTGATAGAAAAGGGAATATTCTGGCTCTTGAAAAAGTTTTCTGAATTCCAGACCAGAAATCAATTCAGGATTTTCTTGGTAAAGCTGGCTCAAGATTAGAAGAAACTTTTTTTTCAGCTCTTTTAATAAAGAAAAACCATAAAAAGGCGATATGCCGTGAAGATATAAAATCAAATTGCGCTGATAGTTTCGGATATATACCCCCATCTTACCTATTTGCCAGAATTGTCTGCGATATCTCAGCTCTGCCCCAGCCCCAGTTAAATATGCAGGAGAAAAGTTCTCGCACAAACAAAGCATAAATTCCCAGTCTTGTGGATAGGTAAGGTCTTCAACAAAGCCAGCTACCTTTTCCAGATACTTTTGCCGAAAGACCAGCGCAGAAAGGTTCATAATAAAAAGCCCCTGCCAGAGCTTTTTCAGTTGAAAACTTCCTGCCCGATGGAGTTTTTTTCTGAGCACCTTTCCTTTTTCATCCAGCCAGACCAGATTTATATCTGAATAAACCGCAGGGCAGGTAGGATGCTCATCAAGGTATTTTACCAGCCTTGAAAAATGCTCAGGATAAACAATATCATCATCGTCCAAAAACCCTATCAGCTCACCCCGTGCCAAGCGAAGACCAACATTAAAAGCTCCGGCAGGACCTGAATGCTCAGCATAGGCATAAACCAGCCTCTTATCCCAGAGATTTTCCAGCACCTTTTCAACCGAGCGCTCTCCACCATCATTAACCACCACCAGCTCCCAGTCTGAAAATTTCTGAGCCAAAACACTTTTAATTGCTTCCGCGATCAAATCGCTTCGGTTATAGGTGCGCATAATGATGCTTAGTTTGGGCTTGAGCGAGGTATCTCCAACCTTAAGCTCTTTCACCCTCTCGCCCGCATTTTCTCCCCTGCTTAAGTTGAGCTTTAAAAGCTCTGAAAGATAAAAATGATTGATTTTTATGCGAACATCATCTTCTTCTTTAAGCGCACGCTCAATAAGCTCCAGCGCGCTCTCCCTTTTTCCCAGCCTTGCCAGAACCAGTGCAAGGTCATTTAGAGCCCAAGGGCTTGGACTCTTTTGGCAAAGGTTTTCCAAAAGCTCGCAAGCTTCTTGCCACCTGCTTGCTAAAATAAGCTCTTTCACCTTTTCTGACTGAGGATAAAGCTTCATAACTTATTTCTGATTTTTGAGCTGAAAATTTTAGAGAATTTTATCATAAGCTGATGGATTTGAAATTAACTGAACTTAAGCGGGCTTTGGGTCAGGATTTTTTTGATTTCCTCCTCCAGCCAGAGCCTTAAACTGGAAAAGATTTTTTCTTGGTCAAATTCCTTCTCAACCTTTTTCCTTGCATTTTTGCCGAGCGTTTGAGCCAGCTCTTTGTTTTGAATAATCCTTTCAATCCTTTGGCAGAGCGCCTGAACATCACCAGCAGGATAGAGCAATCCTTCTTTTTCCGCATCAATCAGCTCCCTTACTCCCGCAATATCAGTAGCAACAATGGGCTTTGCTCCTGCCATTGCCTCAAGAACAGCATTGGGCATACCTTCCTGCTCAGAGCAAAAAACAAAAATATCTATTCCTGCCAAAAACTCCTGAATAGGCTGGACAAAGCCAAGAAAATGCACTTTATCCTGAATGGCGAGCGAGCTTGCAAGCTCCTTTAGCTCCTCTTTTAGCTTTCCCTCTCCAGCCAAAGCAATGCGGATTTTCCAGCCTCGCTCCAAAAGCTCTTTTCCTGCCCTGAGCAAGTCCGCCTGCCTCTTTTGCCGAACCAGCCTTGCACTGGTGCCGAGAATCACCTCATCATCTTGTGCGCCAATTTGCCTTCTGAGGTTTGAGTTAGAGGAAGGCGAGAATTCGCTAGTGTTTATTCCATTAGGAATATAAATCAATTTGTCCTTTTTCATTTTGAGCCTGCTTTCAAAAAGTTCCATTATCTCGTTTGTAATGCAGATTACATAATCAACCAACCGGTAATAAAGCTTATCCCTAAAGCTACCTTTAAGATAGCTCCAGCCCTTTCGCTGAATCACCAGCGGAGTTTTAGCTAAAAAGCAGGCAGGAGCGCCCAAGCGAAGGTCTCTTTGGTCATTGAAAAGGCAGATGTGGGGAGAAAATTTTTTCAACTCAAGGTATATTTTGAAGATGCTAGCTAGGTCAAGGTCAAAGCGCATTGGGATTTCAACCAGCTCAAATCCTTTGTTCTTAACCAGCTTTGAGAACTCTCCCGGACGGACAAAAAACTTAACCGTATCTTCCTGCTCTTGGAGCCAGCGGGCAAAGCGAATCTGCCAAAGCTCTGCTCCACCCACATATCGGCAGGAATTGAAAAAGGCTATTTTCATTTAGTTTTGATTTTTCTCTCTGGGATTATTTTGCCGGGTTATAACGCTAGAAGCTTTGCTCTTTTGGTCTTCTTTTTCTGAGATTTTTGAATTATTTTGCAGGAGCATAGCGCTGGAAGAATCCTCGCTGGGAATGCGATACTCCTCGTCCAGCCACTTGCCGAGGTCAATCAATCGGCACCGCTCCGAGCAGAATGGTCTGTAGGGATTTCCTTCCCACTCAACAACCTTCCCGCAGTGCGGACACCTGACCTTCATCAAAAATAGATTATCTATTAAGATAAATTTTGCAAAAAGCAATAAGA
>CAZQJX010000203.1:0-2712 GCA_964592965.1 uncultured bacterium | reverse complement strand
TAAAAACCTATCCGAGCGAGGTGGTGCAAGTTCTGGTAGAAGGCAAGCTCAAGCCAAATGAATCTACTATTTATAAATACTTTGAAAAAATACTCAGCTGGGCAGATGAAATTCGCAAACTCGGTGTTCGCTGTAATGCGGATACGCCAAGAGATACAGCTATAGGAAGGAAGTTTGGCGCTGAGGGAATCGGTCTTTGCCGAACCGAGCATATGTTCTTTGAGCCAGATAGAATTGATGCAATGCGTCAGATGATTCTTGCCGAGACAGGCGAGGAGCGCTGGAAGGCTTTGGAAAAGATTCTGCCGATGCAGAAGAACGATTTCATCGCCATTTTTAAAGAGATGCCGGGAATGCCCATAACCATTCGTCTGCTTGACCCGCCTTTGCATGAATTTTTACCCCATACTGATAAAGAAATAAGGGAGCTGGCTAAAAAATTGGATATTCCTTTCAGCAACCTTCAGGCAAGGGTTAATCAGCTTAAAGAATTCAATCCTATGCTCGGACATCGTGGTTGCAGGCTGGGAATTACCTATCCAGAGATTTACGACCTTCAGGTAAGAGCAATTATTGAAGCTGCCTGTGAGGTAGCTAAAAAGAGCAAGAAAAAGCCTGTTCCTGAAATTATGATTCCTTTGGTCGGACATAAAAAGGAGCTGGAGATTATTCGCCAGCGTGCAGAAAAAATAATCAAAGAGACATTTAAAAAATATGGTGTTAAAGTAGATTACAGCATTGGGACAATGGTTGAGGTTCCAAGAGCTGCTCTTTGTGCTGACCAGATAGCAGAGGTAGCGGAATTCTTCAGCTTTGGCACCAATGACCTCACGCAAACCACGCTGGGAATGAGCAGAGATGATTCAGCCAGCTTCTTACCCAAATATGTTGAGCTTAAGATTTATTCCAAAGACCCGTTTCAGGCAATTGACCAAGAAGGTGTAGGAGAGCTGATGCGGATAGGAGTAGAAAAGGGTAGGGCAGTCCGTCCCAAACTTAAAATAGGCATCTGCGGTGAGCACGGCGGAGAGCCAAGTTCAGTGGAATTTTGTCATCAGATTGGATTGGATTATGTTAGCTGTTCACCTTATCGCGTGCCTGTAGCAAGAATGGCAGCAGCGCACGCTGTGCTAAAAGAAAAGGAGCAGAAGTAATTTAATCAACTGGCTGTTTTATTGCTTGACAGAAAGGAGCAACTCTTATAAATTGCTAACAAAAGCAAAATCAATTGGAGGGGCAGATGAATAAAAGGCTAATTCGGCTTGGGGCTCTTTTTCTAGCTATTTTTGGTTTTCTCCCCGCCTTTGCTCAATCTTTAGGAATGAATGATGGTTATACCCGTATGTATGGGATTAACTCCCGCAGTGCTGCTATGGGCGGGGCAATGGTTGCAGTTGCTGAAGGAATAGAGGCAATAGCCTACAACCCAGCACTACTTGCCCTCAGCAAAGATTCAACGAGTTTGCAGATTCAAACCTTTCCCTCTGCTAAGCTGATGGTGAACGATGTTAACTGCGGTCCTGGCAGTGCTGGTGTTGTTTTGGGGATGACACAGAAATTTATTCGTGACCGCATTGGTGTAGGATATTTACTTAATATCAGTGCTGGTGGTGGGAGCGGTGGTGGGTCTAGCCTGCCCTTAATTGGTGGCGGTGGTTATAGCTGGCCAGATTTTCAATCTCCTTCTCTTCCTCTTGGAATGGGTATGGGAATAAGGCTTCACGATACTCTCGCTGTGGGAATAGCTCCAGCAACTGATTTGATAATCAGAACCACCGAGATAAATATCCCAATAACTCAAGTTTTACAAGGTCTTTTAGGAGTAGCAATTGGTGCACCGGCAGCAAATGTAAATCCAGGAATAGGATTAGGAATATCTCCTGAAAGTGTGAGCTTTGCTATTGCGGTTGCATTTAAGCCAATTAAATATTTAAGTCTTGGCTACATTAACATTCCAATGAGTAAAGTTAGACTTAGAGTTCCTTTAGTAATTCGTGGCGGGGGATTAATATCTGATACCTACACTTTATTAATTAATGATTTAAGCACCTCTCCGCCAATTGAACAATACGGCGTTGGTGTTCATATTCCTATTCCTAAAAGCAAACTCACCCTTGCATATACCTATCAACATCTTGGTTATGGCAAACTTTATGATGAACTTTATGGCGATTATTTAAAATACACAAATCCGAATATAACAGATGTAGTAAGCATCTCCTATTCTGCTCCTGCTCCTAGAAAAGATGTCAATGTAGATAGATATGGCATTGAATATATTATGTATTTAAATCAATTTGGCTGGGCACCTGAAGTTTTAGCAAAAAGAAATGCTGAGCTTGCTATTCGTGCAGGATATTTTTATTGGAAAACCCCACTTCCTGATGAGCTTTGGGGTTCGGATTTTGGAAATGATTTTCAGGTTTATTCCTTTGGACTTGGGCTTAAATTTGACCGCAAGGCTAAAAGCGCTCTGGCTGAGCCAAAGCGCAAAAACCAATTTGCCATTGACCTTCACTTTCAATATTTAACAATGGAAGATAAAGATTATATTGTGCAATATAACTACTGGCAACACCCACAAGGAAATCCGACATTTTATTACTATCATACAGAAGGAGAAATTTGGGCAGTTGGGCTTGAATTTTCTTGGCTCCATTAAAAGCCTTTTTCAAGAAGGAGGGGACTTATGAGAAGAAATAGGATTAAAAA
>CAZQJX010000202.1:0-2785 GCA_964592965.1 uncultured bacterium | reverse complement strand
TTCCCACCACAGACCAACGACCATTTTTTTACCTATTTGATAAGAATCTCTCCCTACACAAAGAAATGCTTAAAACCTTTTTACTCCTTACCTTGATTTTATTCTTATTCCCGGCAGGAATTCTCCTTAGACAAAAAGGACTAGCTTTTCATCCTGTTCAACTTTGGTTTTCAGCATACTTTGCCTTACTTGGTTTTGGATATATGTTTCTCCAATCAGTGCTCGTGCAAAGATTTAATCTTTATCTGGGTGGTGCGCTTTATTCGCTAAGCGTGGTGATAGGCGCACTTTTAGTTTTTGGTGGGCTTGGCAGTTTGATAGCAGGGAAACTTTCTTTAAAAGTTCAGCTGGCTTTTTTCTTGCTCCTCTCTTTAGGGGTGCTGGGATATCTTTTTCCTTTTGCTCCTTTAGAGCGAGTTTTTCCCTTAAATCTGGGTGCGAGAGCCTTGGTTAGCCTAGCTTTGCTTTTTCCTATCTCTCTCCTAGTTGGCATTCCCTTTCCCCTTGGACTGAAGCTCGCCCGAGAAAGATTGGGAGAAGGAATAGAGCCTTATTTTTTCGGTTTGAACGCAATTTTTTGCACCCTAGCGGTGATTATCTCCCTTTATATCTCCGCACGCTTTGGTCTTAAATCTTTGTTCTTTGGCTCTGCCGGAGCGTATTTAACCGCTCTGGTAAGCCTTCTTTGCTTGATTAAATTAAAAAAATGAACTGATTTATTATTTGAGTTTTCCTGTGGCGGACGAGGTTATTTCAATCATTATAATTTTATGTTATAAAGAAAGGAAGTTTTCAGGAAATGAAGGAGCCAGAGAGAATGAAAATTCTTATTGCTAAGCCCGGTCTTGATGGGCACGACCGAGGAGCAAAAATCGTTGCCAGAGCGCTAAGAGATGCTGGCTTTGAGGTGATTTACACTGGGCTCCATCAAACCCCAGAGATGATTGTAGAAAGCGCCATTCAAGAAGATGTGGACGCAATTGGCTTGAGCATTCTTTCTGGCGCTCATATGGCAATCTTTCCTGAAGTGCTTCGCCTGCTTCGGGAGCGAGGAGCAGAGCATATTAAGGTTTTTGGCGGTGGGATTATCCCGCCAGGGGATGTAAAAAAGCTCAAAGAAATGGGGGTGCTGGAGATTTTTCTCCCTGGAACCAGCACCGATGAAATAATTAAGTTTGTTCAGGAGAAAATCGCCTCTCAAAAGCATTGAAACAAATGAAAGGAGGTAGATGATGATTTCACGCAGGGTTGCCATTGTTGGCTTTGGTGTGGCGCATTATGGAGCGATAAGCCCTGAAGTTTCCTATAAAGAAATGATGTATGAAGCCTGCACCAAAGCTTACGAGATGGCAGGGATTGACCCACGAAAAGATGTTCAGAGCTTTGTCTCCTGCAGTGAGGATTTTAATGAAGGAACTAGCATCTTTGATGAATACATCCCTGACCAGATGGGCGCTATGCTTCGTTCCACTCACACCATTGCTGGCGATGGCATTCACGGAGTTTGCGCAGGAGTAATGCAGATTCTTACAGGAAGGTTTGATGTAGTTGTTGTGGAGGCGCACAGCAAAGCAAGTAATCTTTCTAATCATATAGGTTTAATTCATTTTGCTCAAGACCCTGCTTTTATGCGCTCGCTAGGTGCTCACCCTTATGTTTTGGCAGGGCTAGAGATGCGCTCCTTTCTTGAAAGCACAGGCACAACTTTGGAGCAATGCGCCCAAGTGGTGGTGAAGAATAAGAATAATGCTCTTTTTAATCCAATGGGAGCACGCTCATCAAAGGTATCTATTGAGCAGGTTCTTTCTAGCCCGCCCACATTTGAGCCTCTTAAAAAATTAGAAGAATCTCAGCCAGCAGATGCAGGATTTTGCCTGGTGCTGGCAGGTGAAGAGGTAGTAAAGAGCCTTGATGTTGAGCCTATCTGGATTACAGGCATTGGCTGGTGCAATGATTCTTATCAGCCTGAGCGGAGAAATGGCATAGGTGCAGAATATGCACGGCTCAGCGCACAAATGGCTTACAAAATGGCAGGAATTACCCAGCCCAAAAAAGCCATAGATGTAGCAGAGATTGATGATAGCTTCAGCTATAAAGAGCTTCAGCACCTTGAGGCACTTGGGCTGACAAGAAAAGGCGAGGCAGGTGTGCTTTTGCAGGAAGGAGCATTGAATATTGACGGCGAGCTTCCCACCAATCCTAGCGGTGGCAGTCTTGGCTGTGGAAATTTCCTTGATGCCAACGGACTTTTCCGCATTATTCAGGTGGCAAAGCAGTTAAAGGGAGAGGCAGTTGGGTATCAGGTAAAATCCGCAAAAACTGGACTGGCAATGAGCTGGAGAGGCATTCCAACTGCCAGCGGTGCGGTGTGTATTCTTGAGGTATAAAGGAGGGATAAAATGGGCTTAAAAAGAGTAGCAATTGTTGGCGCAGGAATAACCAAGTTTATGCGCCGAGCAAAAGAAACTGGAAGGGAGCTGAGCTGGCTGGCAGCAAAAATAGCGCTGGAAAGTGCAGGTATGACGCTAAAGGATATTCAGTGCGTTGCAGAAAGCACAGGTCCTGATGCCTTTGATGGCGTTCATATGAATGGCGAATATCTCTCCGACGGTTCAGGCGGATGGCGCAAGCCGTATATTCGCTCTTATGTTGGTGGTGGCTCTGGTGTGTTTGTTGTTATTCACGGCTGGTATCAGGTGGCGAGCGGACTTTTTGATACCTGCTTGGTGGTGGCAAGCGAAAAGATGAGCTCGTGCCATCCTCATCCGCAAGGAGCTTTTCTCAC
>CAZQJX010000201.1:0-2921 GCA_964592965.1 uncultured bacterium | reverse complement strand
GAGGAATTTTATGAAAAGACCCGTTATTCTCGCAAAGGCATTTTTCAAGGTGCGCGTCCAAAGCGCCCTGCGGAGCCTTTTAAAACCTATCCTGGAGCAAAAAAATTTAAGCTGGAGGTGGGTGAGCTTCCTACAAGCTCACTCTGGCAGGCTTTAAAAAACAGGCGCTCTCGCCGGGATTTTAAAGCTGAGCCTATTTCCCAGCACGAGCTTGCTCTTTTGATTTGGGCGTGTCAGGGAGTTACGGAAAAAATCTCTGGGTATCTTCTCAGAACCGCTCCCAGCGCAGGCGCACTTTATCCAGTGGAAACTTATCTTGTCATTAATCGTGTTGAGGGGATTGAGCCAGGGATATATCATTGGAACATTTTGGAGCAGGAGCTTGAGCAGATTCGGGCAGGAGATTTTTCCCGCGAAATTGAAAGCTCTGCCCTTGGGCAGGATATGTGCCGATACGCAAGTGTTGTATTTGTCTGGAGCGCAATTTTTGCTCGCTCAACTTACAAGTATTCAGACCGTGGATATCGCTATATCTTTATGGACGCTGGGCATATTTGCCAGAATTTGTATCTTGCCTGTGAAGACCTCGGATTGGGCTGTTGCGCCATCGGAGCGTTTTTTGATAATGAGGTTGATGAGCTTATGGGCTTTGATTCTAAAGAAGAAGCAAGCATTTATCTTTGCGCGGTGGGCAAGTATTGAAACTTAGTCAAAAAGATTTTTTTCAAAACTTTTAAATGAGGGCGAGGTTTATCAAAAATGGCTTGGTTTTTATGGTTTATTTTCTGCTTTCAGTTTGTATGACCTATCCGCTTGCTTTTTCTTATCATAGATATCCGCTTTTTGACCACTTAGAGATTACAGTGACTTTTTATAATCTCTGGTGGCAATACTGGGCGCTTTTTCACTTAAAAATAAATCCTTGGTTCAATCCAATTATTAACTATCCTGATGGATACAGTATGGTATTTTTTCCGCTTTTTATGAGCTATGGGGTTTTTTCTTATCCGCTTCAAAAGATATTTTCTGCGCCCGAGGTCTTGATTGGTTTTATTCATTGGGCAATTATTTTCAGTTTTGCTTTTACAGGCTTTTTGGGATATTTACTTTTTGCGCGTCTTTCAGGGAGCAAGCTTGCTGGATTTATCTCAGGCGTGGCTTTTTCTTTTATTCCTTATCATTACTGGCACCTTCCTAGGATGCATCTATCTTGTTTGGAGTTTATTTTGCTAGCGGTGCTCGGATATTTTTATCTAATTGATAAAAGAAGCGCAAGAGCAGGCATTGTTTTTGGTCTCAGCCTTGTTCCGCTGTTTTATCAATCTCCCAATTACCTATTTTATTTAAGTTTATTCTTTTTATTCCATATTGTTTATATGGCAATATTTCATCGGCAAATAATTAGCAGAGGCTGGATTAAAGGAATTTTTATAGCAGGAATAACCGCTTTTTTACTTTCCAGCCCATACTTATTGCAGGTGGCAAAGGATTTAGCGCATCATTCCACACCTGTGCTGAGCACACTTAAGGAGCAGAGTAGATTCTCTGCCAATATAATGGGATTTTTTCTTCCTGGTGAAAACCAAAAGATTTATTCCTTTTTTGCTAGGCGCGCATCCGCAATTATTGCGGACAAAGGCATTGGCGGATGGGAGATTTTTCCCGGTTATGTTGCTCTTATAAGCGGAATTCTGGGAATGATTTTTGCCAGAAGATATATTTTTCAAAGCGGTTTCTGGATATTTTGCTTTTTTGCATATTTAATTTTAAGCTTAGGACCTTTTTTAAATTTTGGCTCAAGGTGTTTTTTCCATTTCCATCTTCCATTTTATTATTTGCGAAAAATCATTCCAGCGCTTGAACTTGAACGCGCTCCTGCGAGATGGGCAATTATTTCATTTTTATCTCTCAGCGTTTTTTCAGCGGGATTTTTCCGATGGCTAGAAGAGAGACTAAAAGGCAGGCGCAGAGTAGTGGTTTTTTCCCTGCTCTTTGGTTTGATTTTGCTGGAGCTTAATCAAGCACCGCTCAAAACCAACCGCATAAATCTGCCAAAGTTTTATCAAGAGCTTTGCAAAAAAGAAGGTGATTTTTCTTTGCTTGAGCTACCTTTTCTCCCGGATGTTTATCGCTATACAGGTTTTTACCAAATTTGGCACAAAAAGCCTTTGGTTATTGACCTTACAGCGCGCAAAGTTGGAGCGCATTTTTGGCAGGACCACTTGCTTTTTTACCTTGATGAACCCAAGAGGTTTTTTATGCTAGAGCCAGAGAAAAAAAAGCAAGCATTTGAGCAGATGAAAGCCGAGCTTTTAAGACGAAAGGTGGGATACATTGTTGTTTTCCTGCGCTTTGTTGATGAGGAGAAGGCGAAGGAGCTTGATGAGCTAATCAGGCTTTTTAATCCCCAAAAGGTTTATCAATCTCAGGGAATTCTAAAGATATATAAGTTTTGGGAGGAAGAAAATGGAGAGGGTGGTGGTTAAGGTCAAGCTTCTTGAAGGAAAGAATCGCGCGCCAGCTCTTCCGCAAAAAGCCACTAAAGGGAGCAGCGGTTTTGATATCTTTGCAAGCAATGATGAGGAGATTGTAATTAAGCCAGGAAAAAGGGCTTTAATTCCCACCGGCATCGCCATTGAGCTACCAGCTGGTTATGAGGCGCAAATACGCCCAAGAAGCGGGCTTGCCTGGAAGTATGGCATCACGCTTCTCAACTCGCCAGGAACCATAGACTCTGACTATCGTGGAGAAATAAAAATCATCCTTGCCAATTTAGGGGAAGAGCCTTTTCGGGTGAAAAAAGGCGACCGGGTTGCTCAGATGGTGATCAGTAAAGTGGCAGATGCAGAGCTAAAAATTGTAGATGAGCTTAGCTCCACAGAGCGCGAATCAGGCGGATTCGGACACAGCGGAATTTAACA
>CAZQJX010000200.1:0-2942 GCA_964592965.1 uncultured bacterium | reverse complement strand
ATCACCAAAAGGCTCAAAAAGAAGGCAGGAACTAGCTCCCAGATAAGCCCAGCCAAAAAGCTGACATTGTGCCAGATGATTATGGTTGCAATTCCCACCACCATTCCCAAAGCAACCGCATAGCCATTGGCTTTTTTAAAATAAAGAGTAGCAATTAAAGCAGGACCGAACCCAGCTGCCAGTCCTCCCCAGGCATATTGCACATATTTAAAAACCCCTATTTTTACATTCCAAGCTAGAAATACCGCAGAGATGCCAATTGCTACTGTGCAGATTCTGCTTAAAAATAGGCATAGCCTCTGGCTCGCCTCTTTGTTTAAAAACCTTTTGTAAAAATCCTCAACCAAAGCACTGGTAAGAACAAGAACCTGAGAATCAACTGTGCTCATTATGGCAGCGCTGATTCCCGCAATAACTAATCCCGCCAGCCAGCTAGGGAAAAATTGCTGGGCGAGAATGATAATGGATGTCTCTGGGTCAGAAATCTTTCCGCCAAAATGAGCAAAAGCCAAAAAGCCAGCAAATATACAACCATAAAGCGCCAAAATCACCCAAAGCATTGCAATCAACATAGAATTTTTTAATTCTTTTTCTTTGCGGATTGCCATAAATCTCACTACAATATGAGGCTGACCAGGATATCCCAGTCCCCAGGCAAGCCCGCCGATAATCAGCCCTCCAAGCAAAGACCAGCCAGCAAGCTCATAAGTGGGAGAGACAAGAGCGGTGTTGCTTTGGCTCATTATATCAAAGAGTTTATTGATACCGCCCATTTTCCAGATACCAATTACAGGAAGAATCACAGCCACACATACCATTAAAATTCCCTGTAAAAGGTCTGTCCAGGCAACTGCAAAAAATCCTCCCATAAGCGTGTAAAGAATAATCACACTCGCGCCAATAACCAGTGCCTGATGATAGGTGAGGGCAAAGGTGCTGGAAAGGGTTTTGCCAGCAGCTTTGAATTGAGCAGAGATATAAAGCGCATAAAAAATCACCACCACAATCAGGCTTGCAAGGCGTAGCCAAAGCCCAGCGCTTCCGCCAAAGCGTGCTTCAAAAAGGTCTGGGATAGTCAAGGCATTGAGCCGGGCGCTTAATCGCCTGAGCCTGCGGGCAATAACTGTCCAGTTAAAATAAGTTCCTAAAAGGCAACCAATGGCAATCCAGAAAACGCTTAAACCTTTTTTAAAAGCCTCTCCGGGGAGACCGAGCAGAAGCCAACCGCTCATATCAGATGCCTGGGCACTAAAAGCCACCACCCAAGGACCAAGCCTTCTTCCAGCTAAAATAAAATCTTCAAAACTGCGGGAGTAGCGAAGGGAATAAAATCCAATCCCGACCAAAACCACAAGATAAAGAAAAAAGGTAAGCTCAAGCGCTCCCATTTTTTTTCAAAAAGTAAGAAATTAAGCTAGCAGATAGAAAAATTAAAGCAGGCAGAATCAAAAATATCCAGCTCCAAAAAGTCATTCTTGCTCCTGTGCTTTTTCCAAAATCTCTTCTAATTTCTTTTTGTCTTCCTCTGGAATGGATTTTTCCATTGGCTCGCCTTCAGCCCCGGCTTTTAATTCCTCTACCTTTTTCTTAACCTCTTTTTTTGCCTTTTGAGTTTTTTTAAAAAGCTCTTTTTTCTCTTTTTTAGCTTTTTTCTCCCAGAGCTTTTTAGTCTGCTTGATTCTTTTTTCAACCAGCGCTTTTTGTTCTTTAAGCCAGTCAACTGCCTGCGAGCGGAGCGATGGGCTGAGGTAAAGAATAAGCGCTCCTGCTACCACCAGAGCAATAATGAGCGTGCGAGCTAGCCACTTAATCATCTTTCGCCTCCAGCGATTTTTTTAAGGATTTTATCATAACTTTTTGCCAAAAAGTAAAAAAGATTTTTTGTCAAAAGCGCGGAACAAAGTTATAATTATCTAGATTTATAAATTTTTTGATAAAGGAGAAATTAAAATGGCAAACAAAAGACCTATTGTGGTTATCGGAGCAGTAGCCGCAGGAACAAGCGCTGCCAGTCAGGCAAAAAGAAGGGCGCCAGATGTTGATGTAATTATGCTTGAGCGAGATGAACATATCTCCTACGGCGCCTGCGGAATTCCATACAACATAATGGACCCAAAGCGAGAAATGGAAGATTTAATTGTTGTTCCGCCCGAAGATTTCATAAAAAAACGCAAGGTAGATACAAGGATTAAAAACGAAGCGGTTGAGATTAATCCTGAAAAGCACCTAGTAAAGGTTTACGACCACAATGAAAAGCGGGAATACGAGTTGGAGTATGATAAACTTATCATCACAACAGGTGCCCGCCCAACTTTACCGCCTGTTGAAGGGTATGAGCTTGAAGGAGTTTTCAAGCTTAGAGACCTTCACGATGGAAAAGCAATCAAGAACTGGATTTTAAAAAACAAACCCCAAAAGGCTGTTATTATTGGCGCTGGATACATTGGAATGGAGATGGTGGAGGTTTTTTCCCATTACGGAATAGAAGTTTTAATGATGAAGCGCGCGCCTGATGTCCCAAGCGGGTTTGAGCCAGAAATCGGCGAGCGCGTGCGTCAGACCCTTTCCAAGCACAATGTTAAGCTTCTTACCGGCATCACCTTAAAGGGATTTGAAGGGAAGAAGAAGGTGAAAAAGGTAATCACTGCTCAGGGAGAGTATCCTACGGATATAGTTCTGGTGGCAACAGGGGTTCGTCCTAATTCTGAGCTGGCAGAGCAGGCTGGTATTAAGCTGGGATTTAAAAAAACCATTGCGGTTAATTCACAGCTCCAGACAAACATTCCTGATATTTTCTCTGCAGGAGACTGCGCCGAGCATTGGCATCGCATCCTCAATAAGCCCGCTTGGATTCCGCTTGGAACCACAGCAAACAAACAAGGAAGAATTGCAGGAGCAAACGCTGTTGGCTTGGGGCAGGAGTTTGCCGGAATTGTCGGCAC
>CAZQJX010000199.1:0-2963 GCA_964592965.1 uncultured bacterium | reverse complement strand
ATGCAGGCGGGTGGTGACACCACCAAGGCTTTTTTGTGAGGAGTGCTTTGCGCCGATTAGCGAGTGGGTGGAGCTTGCTGATACTGGTGTGGTTGACAGTTTTTCCATTTGCTATGTCCGCTGGGATGCCAGCAGAATTAAGGAGCCAGAAATTCCTGCCATTATTCTCATTGATGGTGCGGACCGAGCAGGGTTTATGCATCTTCTTGGCGAGGTTGACCCCAAAGAGGTCAAGATAGGAATGAGGGTTCAGGCGGTCTGGAAGCCAGAAAATGAGCGCACAGGCTCAATCCTTGATATTAAATACTTCCGCCCCATCAAATAAAGGAGGAATAAAATGAGCATTCTGGAAAAATGGGAGAGAAATGTTGATTTAAAGGTTGTTTCCGGAGAAATACCTGTTAAATGGCGCTACACTTTAGGCGTTGCTGGCGAGAGGTTCTTTCGTGCCCTTAAAGACGAAGAAAAGATTATGGCTTCTTATTGTCCTGAGTGCAGGCTTTGGTTTTTACCGCCTGCAATTTTCTGCGAAAGGTGCTTTTCAGAAATGAAAGAGTGGAAGGATGTGGGAGTGGTTGCTCAGGTAAAAAGCTATACGGTTGCTCATTATGACCTTGATGGCAAAAAGTTGAATGAGCCACTGGTCTATGCTCATCTTTGTTGGAAAGGGGTTGAGGGTGGTTTGATTCACAAGCTCGGCGAGGTCAAGCCCGAGCAGGTAAAAATCGGCTTGAAAGTTAAGGCTAAATTTGCACCTAAAGACCAGCGAAAAGGATTGATTTCAGATATCCTTTATTTTGCACCAGCAGAGTGATGGTCAAAAGGATTGCGATACTTGCGGGAATTGTCCTCGCTTTCCTTGCCTGCACCAAACCGCCTGCTGGCATTAAAAATGCCAATTTAAGTCCAGTTGATTATGTGGTCAAATTTCCTTCGGGCATTTTGAAAGCAGGGGTGGCGAGTATTGAAGTCACACCCTCTCGTGCTCAATATCTTGCAGGATTTAATTTTGGAAGAAAAAGCACAGGGGTTCATGACCCTATTTATGCCCGTGCTTTGGTCATAGAAAAAGGCGGGGAGAGGCTTGCGCTCATCAGCGTTGATGCCATTGGCATAGAGCGCCATCACTTTTTAAGGCAGTATCTGCCCAAGATAAAAGGTGTTCCCAAAGAGCGAGTAATTCTTGCCTGCACTCATACTCACTCTGCGCCAGATACCATTGGCTTTTGGGGAAAAATTCCTGGTATGGATGGAAGGGATTTAAACTGGATTGAGGAGCTTACCAATAAAGTAGGACAGGTAGTTGAGCAGGCAATTTCTGATTTGGAGCCGGTGCAGTTGATTTTGGGAAAAGGAGAAGTTCCCGAGCACGGCGTTGTGAGAAATATACGAGAGCCCAAGCTGGTTGACCGAGAGCTGGGTGTGCTTGGCATTTATCCTACGGGCTCAGATGCTCCCAAAGCAGTTGTGGTTAATTTTGCTATGCATCCTGAGACGCTCTGGGATGATAATACTGAAATCAGTGCGGACTGGGTAGGTTATATGCGAATGTATTTGGAAAAGTGGGCTGGTGCAAAGATTGCTCTTTTTTTCAACGGCGCGCTGGGGGCAATGGTCACGGTTGACAATCTTATTGATGCTGAAGGTAGGGAGCTTCATACTTTTGAAGAGGCTGAAAGGGTAGGGAGAGAGGTTGCCAAGGTTGCGCTTCGTGCGCTTTTTAGCGGAGAGAGAATTAAAAATCCTGATGTGGTCTTTGCCAAGCGAGTTTTTTATGTGCCCGCAGATAATCCTCTTTACAACATATTTGCCCATACTCCTAAAATTACTCGCACATTTTATCAAGGGCATTTTCAGACCGAGATTAATTACATAAAGATAGGCGAGCTTGAAATCTTAACGGTTCCTGGAGAAGCATATCCCAAGCTTGGGATGAGTTTGAAGAAAAAACTCAAAGCAAAATATAAATGGATAGTTGGTCTTGCCAATGATGAGCTTGGGTATCTTCTTTATCCTGAAGATTATTTTAACCCGCTTTATTCTTATGAATCTATGGCTAGTCTAAGCCCGCGCTACGGCGGAGCTATTGTGAATATGAATGCAGGAAATCTTTTAGCAGAGCTTGAGCAAAAATAAAAATCCCCGCCCCAAGCTGGGGCGGGGATTTTTTTATCATTGCTCAGCTTAATACATTGGCGGTTGATGTGCTCCTGGGAATTTCTCCTTTTCCTCTGGCTTTTCAGCTACCAAGCACTCAGTGGTAATGAGCAAGCCAGCAACGCTGGCTGCGTTCTGCAGAGCGCTTCTTACCACTTTGGTTGGGTCAACAATACCGGCTTTTACCAGGTCTTCAAACTCCATTTTCTGGGCATTAAATCCAAATCCGCTCTTTCCGCTCTTAATTTTATCAACCACGATGGAGCCATCCATACCAGCATTTTGGGCAATCCATTTAGCAGGCTCTTCTAAAGCCTTCTTGACAATGTTCACACCGAATTGCTCATCTTCATCATCAAGCTTGAGATTGTCAAGAGTAGGTATGCAACGGATATAAGCAACACCACCGCCAGGAACAATACCTTCCTCAACAGCAGCTTTAGTAGCATTAAGAGCATCCTCTACCCGAGCTTTCTTCTCCTTCATCTCGGTCTCGGTGGCAGCACCAACTTTAATCACTGCCACACCGCCAGCAAGTTTTGCCAAGCGCTCCTGAAGTTTTTCACGGTCATAATCACTGGTGGTCTCCTCAATCTGGGCACGAATCTGGTTCATACGGGCTTTAATCTCCTCTTTTTTACCAGCACCTTCAATGATGGTAGTATTGTCCTTGTCAACCACCACTCTCTTGGCACGACCGAGGTCAGTAATCTTCACATTTTCAAGCTTCACACCCAAATCCTCAGTAAAAGCCTGACCACCAGTGAGAATAGCAATATCCTGAAGCATAGCCTTTCTTCTCTCAC
>CAZQJX010000198.1:0-2987 GCA_964592965.1 uncultured bacterium | reverse complement strand
TCGGTCTGACAGCTGAAAATAAATAACCCTGATAGAAAAATTATAAGAAAAACATTCCTCTTCATCTTCACCATCCTTTTTTCTAGTAAAAATTATAGAAAACATTATAAAGTAATGTCAAGATAAAAATTATTTAATTTCTATTCAATTGATGATAAATTTTTCGCAACCGCCGGTAAATTTTGAGGTAGGTTTTGAACAAACTATCATACAGCTTTTGATTTTCTGGAATGGGCTTGTAGATTTTTTTGTATTTCACCAAATCTGGAATTTGCTCAAAGCTGATATAGCCGAGGGTGGCGCTGGCAATAAAGCAGGCGCCTCGGGCATTGGATTGCAAGGGCTCTTCTACCTGGCGAATCTCCCTGCCAAAAACATCCGCATATATCTGGCACCAAACATCAGATTGAGCGCCACCGCCAATAATATTCAAAGCTGGAATCTTTCTTCCCACAAACTTCTCCAGATAGCCAAAAAGCCATCTTGAATTAAAAGCAACACCTTCAAAAACCGCTCGGAGCATATCCTCAATCGTGTTATCTACTGAAAGATTGTAAAATCCACCGCGAAGTCTGTGGTCATCCACTGGGCTACGCTCACCATTGAGCCAAGGCGTAAAAATCACGCCATTAGCTCCGGGCGGAACATTTTCAACCACTTGGTCAAAAATTTTGTAAACCTGCTCAGGAAGCTCTTTCTGAAATTCCTGATTGCGAAACAGGATATTATTTGCTAAAAAAGCCAGGCATCCGCCAGCACTGTCCTGCTCATTGGCAGAAAAATATCTACCCGGGATAGATGAAGGCAGGCAGGCAATGTTATGGAACGGGTCGGTTTTTTTGTAAGGAAGATGACACAAAATCCAAGATGAGGTGCCAATGTAAATATGAGGCTCAAAATCCCGCACCGCACCAGAGCCAACTGATGCGCTTTGAAGGTCAGCCGAGCCTGTAATGACCACAACCTCCTCGCTTATGCCCAGCTCCTCGGCAACAGATTTTTTTACCCTGCCTAAAACGCTTACCGCAGGCTTTAAAGGCGGGAGTTTTGCTCTGTCAATACCTATTCTTTTAATCAGCCCCTCATCGTAATGGATATTGTTTATATCCCTTATATCTGTAAGCCAAAAAAGCTGAATAGAATCATAGCTGGCGCAAAACTCTCCGCACAGCCTCAGGTTAAGATAGTCTTTGCTTTCCAAAAACATATATGCCTTTTCGTAAATTTCTGGCTTTTCATATTTCCAGTAAAGGATATGAGCAATATCGTCTTTTCCTGAAAGAGAAGGCGCTCCCCCAGTTTTGGGTAGCCAGCGGAGAATGTTGCTGATGCCATATCCCAAAAAATTTATCCAGCCTCGCATTGCCTTTTGAATATAAGGTGCACCGCGCGAGTCCATCCAAGTAAGCGACGGGCAGATATGATAGCCATCTTTATCAACCGCGACGGTGCTGGAAAAGGTGCTGGAGACGCAGATGGCAACAATATCATCTTTAAGCTCAGGATTTCTGCTTACTAATTTTTTGCAGGTGCGAACCAGCGCCTGCCACCAGTCTTCTGGGTCTTGCTCTGCGCCTCCTGCGGGCAAAAAATGTATGGGCGTAGCTTCATATTCAAAATCCACCAGCTCACCATAAACGCTCATCAGGCTGGATTTAACTCCAGAGGTGCCGTGGTCTATGGCAAGAATATATTTTTTGCTTTGCGGATTTTGCTCCATTTAACTTCAACCAATACAGAATTTGCTCCCTTTTAGCTTGCTTTTGCCAGCAGGCTTGTGCATCTATCAGGCGCTCAGGCGCTCGCGCCTTCCGCTCTCATCAATTGATTCAATTACTAGCGGATAGTCTGTCTCACCCAGCTTCTCCATTCCCAAAAGCTTTTTGACAAGGTCAAGAAAATCCACTGGGTCAATGCCAGCTTCTGGCGGAAGCACCCCTTTAGCCTTATATTTTCCTTGCCAGACCAAAACCGCGCCAAGTGCAGCAGGAATGCCCGTGCCTTCACCCAGCGCCTGACTCTCGCTTGCCATAGAAAAAACATATTTTCTTGGTTTGCCGTCCTTTTTCCCGCTGACAACAACCATCACACAACCTTTTTGCGAGCCAAAATTTGTTTCTTTTAAAATCCGCTCGCGCTCGCGAATGATATAAGCAATGGCAAAATCATAGGGGCTTATTTTGCACTCGCGCACCAAAAGAGGCTCTTTGCTTGCAAGCCCGAGCCGACAGAGTTCCATTGTTAGCTCATAATATTCATCTGGAAGGACCGTGCCTTTGTTGGTAACTCTTTTTAAGCCTTTAAGATAGCGGGGAAGGGTGATGGTTTCTGGATGCGGATATGGATAAACCCTGTGCCTTCCTAGTTTGAAAAAATCCACCTCTTCACGAAGGGCAATACCTTCAGGCTCAAAAAATTTCACCTGCCTAAACTCTCCGTCCAGAAACATAGGAATATCAATGCTCATACAATGAAGCCTGTGCCCAACCACTCCCTCACCTTCAAAAGGCTCTCCGCCATGAGCATGATAAATATCTATGGCTTCGGTCTCATCAAGAAGGTGGTCATAGGCATATCTGGCAAGGAGATTGGTTACGCCCGGAGACGAGCCCATACCAATCAGGCAGATAATTCCAGCGCTTTTTGCCTGCTCATCCCACTCAAGGATTTCCGCAGTGACATCAACATCATCGCAGATATCAACATAATTGATGCGCGCATCAATTACTGCCTGAAGAATGGGCTTGACAAATTTATAAAAGGGACCTACGCAGTTGAGAACAAGGTCAGCGCCTGAAATAGCGGATTTGAGGCTCTTAGAATCCAAAACATCTACTCTTTGCGCAACCGCTCGCCTGCCCAGCTCATCTGCCAGCGCTTGCGCCTCTCTGTAGTTGATATCCCCAATTACCACCTCATCAAATTCCCCCAGCCCAACAAGGGTGCGAACCGCCACCCTTCCTACAGCACCACATCCACCCAAAACC
>CAZQJX010000197.1:0-3027 GCA_964592965.1 uncultured bacterium | reverse complement strand
CCATTTCCATTGCCTGCTTTCTTGCTGATTTCCAGATGCTCTTATCATATCCCCACTGAAGGGGGAAATCCTGCCAGACCAATATTCCAGCTCGGTCGCAGGCTTGGTAAAGATAGGGATGGTCAATATGAGCGTGCACCCGAATCATATTATAGTGGCTTTCTTTCATAAGCTTTATATCTTTATCAATCAGTTCTTTAGTTGTGCGTGCAAGATAAACATCGCTGGGCGCATAGTTATTTCCACGAATGTAGATGGGCTTGCCATTAAGATAAAACTGCCAGCAAAGCCCTTCTTTTTTCACCTTCTTTTGACAGCGCTTTTCAATGGTGCGGATGCCAGTTATGAATTCTGCCTGGTCCTGAACCTCACCGTTTAAAATTGATTTTACCCTCACAG
Organism: uncultured bacterium; assembly: GCA_964592965.1. Classification (GTDB taxonomy): domain Bacteria; phylum RBG-13-61-14; class RBG-13-61-14; order RBG-13-61-14; family DRUE01; genus CAZKMM01. The sequence goes on along the minus strand of CAZQJX010000197.1, from coordinate 2,628 downwards.
CATACAGATTAGGCTCGCCCCTGTCCCAAGTCCACCAGAGTGCGGGCTTTTTTAAAACAAATTCCTTTTTAAAATAATTCACTCCCGGTTCTCCTTTAAGCTCAAATTCAAAATGATAGCTTTTTCCTTCAAAATTATAGGGTTCAAAATCCACCGTAATGGTGTAAGAAGCAACTTTCAGCACTTTGGAGCGCATCTCTCCGTAGAACAGGATTCTGGCGTTTTTTCCTTCCAGTGCCAGCGTGCCTATCCAAAGGTGGCGGAAGTGTGCTTTGCCTGTTTCAATAATTTCAACAGGTAGCCAGATGCCACCGGGACTGCGATGCTTGTTGATTACATCCCACTGACCAAAAACCCCCATTATCTGCTTTTTGTGCCTAATATCTTTTTCATAGGGGCAAATTACCTCCACTACCAAAACATTCTTTTCGCGAAGATGATTGGTGACATCAAATTCAAAGGGAGCAAAATACCCCTCGTGCCTTCCCAGATACCATCCATTAAGCCAGATATTACACCTATAAAACACGCCATTGAAGCGAAGGTAGTAGCTTTTTTTCGGCTGAGGCTCAAAATCAAATTTGTAGCGATAAACCATTCTTCCTGCATATTTGTTTTCAAATTGAGCAAGCATCTGCCATTGATTGGGCATTTCAACAGTGAGCCAATCAGAATCATCATAGTTATAACTGAGCATTGCTTTTGATATATTTCCGCTAATGGGTTTTAGCTTCCAAGGCTCAGCAGTCAGGGGAAAGGTTTTACATTTTGCCTTAATCAGGGTTGCTCCTGCGAGCAAAGACAAAATTATCACAAGCATTCTCTTTAGCATTTCTCTACCTCCTGAAAAGAAGTTTAATTCTTGCAAAATTCTACCCTCAGCTACAAGCCAAAGTCAAGCCAATTTGCTCAAACTTTTACTTTAAATTAGGTTTGACCATAAGGGAAAATTGTAAGAGAATAGGTTTTAGAAATGAGGGGCTTTAGGTTTTTAATTATAGCGTTATTTTTAATTGCCACCTTCTCCTGCCATCGGCAAAAGCCCACAAATGTGATTCTCATAATTATAGATACTGCCCGCAAAGACCATTTTAGCTGTTATGGTTATGAGCGTGAGACCACCCCGAGAATAGATGAATTTGCTCGCTCAGCAGTTCGGTTTGAAAATGCTATCGCACCGAGCCCGTGGACTCTTCCTAGCATCGCCAGCATTCTTACCGGGCTTTGGCCTCATAAACATCTTGCTGGGTATGCTGTTAAAGACCCGGAAACTGGAGAAGAAGGCTTGACTTTTCTTTCTGAATCTGCGGTTACGATCGCGGAGGTTTTGCTCCAGAATGGGTATCAGACAGTTGGCTATTTTCAAAATCCATTTGTTGACCCGGGTTTTCGGCTGAATCGTGGATTTGAGCTTTATGATTATTTTCCCGGAGATAATCTCCATATCCGGCGAGCAGACCAAGTAATTAAGCTGGCAAGCAGATGGATAAGATATAACTGGAAGCGAAAAAAGCCCTTTTTTATGTTCATTCATCTTTTTGACCCGCATCTTGCCTATGACCCGGCGAGTGAATTTGCTCTGCCTTTTATATACGGCTACAAGGGCAATTTAAAAATCCCTTTTGCTCCAGATGAAGAGACTCTAGAAAAAATTAGAGAGGGAAAAATAAAATATTCAGACAAAGATAAAAAGTTTATCATCGGGCTTTATGACGGAGAGCTGGCTTTTGTTGACCACTGGCTGGGCATCTTCTTTGATTATCTTAAAGAGGAGAAAATCTTTGATACTAGCTTGATTATCATAACTGCTGACCACGGCGAGGAGTTCTGGGAGCACGGCTCTTTTGAGCATGGACACAGCCTGTATCAAGAGGTTTTGAATGTGCCTTTAATTGTTCGCTTCCCCGGTGGTGAAAATGGTGGTATGGTGGTCAAGGATTATGTGAGCTTGGTTGATATAGCTCCCAGCATTCTTTCCTATTTGGGGATAGAAACCGCTTTTCGTTCAAATGGAAGAAGTTTTATTTCTATGCCCGGAGCGGTTATTAGACCGATGAATAGAGGTATTATTGGTGAGCTCAATCGCATAGGACCACCGCTTCAGTGCATTATTCGTGCTCCTTACAAGCTGATTCTTAATACTGTATCAGGAAAGATTGAGATTTATAATCTTGAAAAGGACCCGAGAGAAAAAGAAAATCTTTTTGGCAAAAAGCTGGCATATCCGCCAGAGATTGTTGACCAGATTCGTGCCACTGCCAGCATCATCAAATCGCTTAAAAAAGAAAAGAAGCTCATTCCCGCCAACATTGACCGCCAAACCCTTAAAAAATTAAAATCGCTGGGGTATCTAAAGTAAGCGCTAGTTATATTAAAAAGGATAAAAGAGCGATTTCTATAAATACAGAAAAAATTGACATTAATTTTTATCTCCAGTAATATTGTTTGAATAGAGGAGTTAAAAAATGTTTTATGATAAAAGACAAGCAGTATTACCTGGTTTAAAGACACCCGAGCAGGAATATTGGGATTTAATTAATAATGATTATTCTTTTCAAGAAGCATTAAAAATTTTGGATAAAATTGATTGGGATTTTAAAGATTTTACAACACAATATTTAACTCATA
>CAZQJX010000196.1:0-3034 GCA_964592965.1 uncultured bacterium | reverse complement strand
GCAGATAAATATGTGCCAAGCTTTTGGTGGTCTGCTCCTTTTTCCAAAAGCAAAACCTTTTTGCCTGCACGAGCCAGCTTTTGGGCAAGGGTTGCTCCACCTGGACCCGAGCCCACAATAATTGCGTCGTATTCTTTTTCCATTTCTTTCTCCTTGGTGATGAAAGAATTTTTTTAGTGCTAAGGAAATTATACTGCTAGCCAGCTTGCAGGGTCAATAATTTTTTCAGGGAAAGATTTATCCTGTGGAATTTAAAACCCTATAAGGTCTAAGCCTTTGAAGTTTGGAGCTGATGCTAATAATTATTTATCTTTCAGAACCAGATTAAATTTAGCTTTTAAAAGCTGGGCTCGGCGAAGCCCTATATCTGGATTTTCTCTCAGCTCCTCTGTTGAGCAGTAAACACCGCCCGGAGTGTATTTGTCAAGCTCAGGCGGTATTTTGCCTTTGGGAAGTTTCCAGAAATTTCCCGGATAGTCTGGGCGAGGAAGAATGCTTCTCACCACAATCAAACCTTTTTTCATTTTTAATCCCACCCACTGCTCTTCAGGCACAAAATCTGGCTTTGACATACCGCCAAATCCCACCACCAGCTGGACGGTTCCATCAGGCAGGCGAGGAAGGTCAACATCAGCAATAGTTTTTTCACCGTAAACAACAAAGGGCTTTGTGTGGTCAATTTTGTTAAAAGAGATGCTGTAGTAGCGCATATCATATTTTTGAGGAAAGGGAGCCCCTTGATAGGTTTCTATGGGGGTTTGCGGTGGCTTGAAGCGAAGGACAAGAAGCTCACCAAATTTAGAATCAACCAGCGCAACAATATAATTAGCATAAGGATTGGGAACAACTGCCAAAAAGCTTTGCGCCTCTTTTTCTGCCATATTTATCCATATTGGTGGAGATTGCGGACATCCCAAGCCAAGATTAGGTTTAAAAATAATAAAGCGAGCTTTCCATAAGTTTCCAAGTATAGCTCTTACAAATCTCAGCCTGTTGAGCATAGGATTTGGGCAATATGGCTCGCCTTTTTGGTTATAGATTACAAATTGAGGAGCGCTCACACCGCCCAAAGGCACAGATGATTTTTTACTTTGATATCTGGCATCCTGAAGATAAATCCTGTAGCCAAGAATGAAAAAACGATTGCGCTTTCCTTTTTGGCTAAATCCTGCATATAAAGTATTTGGCGGTCTTTTTCCTTTGGGCGGAGCTTCCATTAAAATTTTCAGCTCAAACTCACCCAGCCAATCTGAATCTCTTTTTACGCCGGCAAGAAAAGGGTTGATGCCGTTTTTCGGCTTTATCTGATAGTCAGCGATAGAGTCAATGAGCATAAAATTTTCATCATAAATGGCAATGCCCAAGAATCGGCAATGAGGGAATTCGCTGTGCACCACCACCTTCTCTCCTTTTTTAGCAGGAGCAATAAAGCCCAAATATCCTACATAAAAATCCATTGGTCCCAGCTTTTTCGGATTGGATTCCTGCATAGGGAACTTACACCAGCTCTGGCTCTGAGCTTTGCTCCAGCAAAGATGAGAGGTTAAAAATACAGCACTGAAAAAGGCGACTAACAAAAAGAGTCCATTGGCAGGACTTTTTGACTTTCTTTTACCTATCATCTTTTCTCTCCTTTTAATTATTGGATAAATCTATTTTCGCATTGTTATTTTAACGGCTGACCAACAATGTTCAAAAAATTTTTGTATTCTCTAGTATATCTTCTGGAAAACCGAGCTTTTCAAAACCTACTAGTTCAAATCGCACCGTGTTTGCTACCTGTCCGTCTTCTGGTTTATCCACTAGCTTTGCATCTCCAAGAACGCCCACTTTAAGTCCCTTTAAAGCCTGACCAAATTTTGGCTTTTTTAACTTTATCAATTTTTATTTAACGGCGAGTAAATTTTAGTCTCTTTGTTTTTACAAGCGAAAACTATTAACCAAAACATTTTTATTGAGCTCATTTTGAACACGAATGCGAAAATCCTTGCGAAAAATTTTTCTCTACTCAAAACATCTGCTAGAATTTTTCAAACGATGAAAAAGGTTGAATCAGATTTCTTGAGCAAAGGGGCAAAATGTTCTGGCTGGCTTTATCTTCCGGAGGATATCTCCCACCCAGCTGTGGTTATTATGGCTCATGGAATGGGTGCGATTAAAGAGTTTGTTCTTCCTGATTTTGCCGAGCGATTCTGTGAGAGGGGGCTTGCGGTATTTCTTTTTGACTATCGGCATTTTAACCGCAGTGAAGGTGAGCCTCGCCAGCTTATCAGCCCCAAAAAGCAAATTGAAGACTGGCTCAATGCCATTGAGCACATAAGAAAAAATGAGCTTGTTGATGGCAAAAGAATAGCTCTTTGGGGAACTTCTTTCAGCGGTGGGCATATGCTTGTAGTTGGAGCGATGGCTTCAGGGATAAAAGCGATTGTAGCGCAGGTGCCTTTTGTTGGGCTGGCAAAAACCGAGCAGATAACCATTGGCTATTTAGCAAAAGCAATTTTTCACGGATTATGGGATGCTTTGGCTGGATTATTTGGCTCTGCCCATTATGTTCCTTTGGTCGGCAATCCTGATGAAATGGCAGTATTGAATACTCCTGAATGTATGGAAGGATATATGGCTTTAGTGCCTGAAGATACAAAGGATTGGAGCAATGCCTGCCCAGCCAGGATTTTTCTTACTCTGCCGTTTTATCGTCCTTCTCGTTATGCCTCAAAAATTAAAGCCCCTGTGCTCATTGTTTTTGCTAAAAAAGATTCTCTTATTCCCTATAAAGCGGTTGAGCGCACTGCCAGCAAAATCAAAAACTGCCGAAAAATCCTATTAGATACTGGTCATTTTGATGTTTATATGGGAGAGGTCTTTGAGCAGGTGGTTGAAGAAGAGGCTAGGTTTTTGCTTGAGCATCTTAAAAGCTAAAAACTTTTGGCTTACAATTTTTTTAAGACAAACACTTGCCTGAGTCTAAAAATCTTTCATTAACGAAGTTATAAATTTAATCATTGACATCTGCCATAGGGCAAAGATAAAATCA
>CAZQJX010000195.1:0-3048 GCA_964592965.1 uncultured bacterium | reverse complement strand
GAATAAAGGCATCAACTATTATTTAAATCTTCCTTGGGAGATAAAAATTAAAAGAATACCTGAAGAAGAGGGCGGCGGTTGGATTGCTTCTATTCCCCTATTAGGAGAGTGGGTCTGCATTGGAGATGGAGATACCCGAGAAGAAGCTTTAAAGGACCTTGACCAGAGGCTAAAAAGGATAATTAAAGATTATTTGAAGCGAGGTATTCCTATTCCTGAACCTGAAAAAAAAGAGGAAGAAGTTAAAGAGTATAGTGGAAGAATTCTTTTAAGAATGCCTGCTCAGCTACATTTTTTACTGGCAAAATTAGCGGAAGTAAATAATATGAGCCTTAATAGTTATATTATTTATCTTTTATCTTTACAAATGGGTTTGGATACTGTGCAAAAGATTATAGATGAGAAACTAGATAAAAAGCTTAATCTTTTGACAAAAAGAATAGAAGCGATGAGCAAGCGTTTAAATGATTTGTCCGATTTCTTTATAGAACATAAAGAGAGCGAAGAAATTGAACAAACAGAATTAAAGCAAAAAATTCAAGAACAATTTTCAAAGCCGTACAAAAACTTTAAAGTAATCATAGGTGGAAAAGAATTACAAACAAAAAAGGAGAAAGAAATTGACGCAGCCTAAAACTAAAAGCAAGATTACAAGGGAAGAATACAATAAAATTTTAGATTCCATAGAAATTCAGCAGATAATTTTAAAAGATGCCAAGCTTACTGTGAATCCTGAACTCATTGATTTTAAAAAACCACCTGATGTTGAAGTTGATTTAAAAGAGAAATTAAAAACCAGCATCGCCGATAAAAAGTTAATCGCAAGCCACTATTTTGCAATACTTGCTAAAATTGCAAACAAAAAAGATTTGGCTTTTAAAATTGAATGCACTTTTATGTGCATTTTTTCTTACAAAATTCAACCGACCAGAGAATTTTTAAAAGAATTTGAAAAAAGAAATCTTCGTATTTTCACCATTCCATATTTACGAGAATTTATTCAAAATATAAGTCTTAAAATGGGCTTGCCACCTTTGGTGTTGCCTCTATATAAGAAAACTTAAGATGCAATTAAACTAACAAAATCAAACTTCTCCACATCCACCAGTCCGCGGTTGGTGATTTTTAGCTCAGGAATGACAGGTAAGGCAAGGAAGGAAAGGGTCATAAAGATATTATCCAGCGGGCTTCCCAGCCTTTTTGCCATCTTTTTCACCTTGCTGTAGCTTTCTGCCACCTCTTTGGCGCTCCTTTGGCTCATAAGACCTGCTACCTCAAGCTGATGAAATGCCTGCTCATCATCTCCCAGCGCAATCATTCCACCGCCCAGCTCCTGAAGTTTATTAACCGCTTCTGCCATAAGCCTGTCATCAACTCCAGCAACGATGATATTGTGCGAATCATGCGCAACTGTGCTTGCAACCGCTCCTTTTTTCAAGCCTAGCCCTCTCACCAAGCCAACTGCATATCTCCCTGTTGCGTGATGTCTTTCAATAACCGCTATTTTGGCTATATCCTTTTCTGGGAGGGCTTTAAGCTCGCCGTCCATAACATCAAGCTCAGCAGTTTCTTTTTTGGTAAGAAGGCTGTTGGGAACAACTCCAATGATATGAGCTTTTACTCTGCCTGAGCCATTCACCTTTATTTTAAAATCCTCAGCAGAAAACTTCCTGCCAACATTAACAGTTTTCAAGAACGGAGAGAAATCATATTCAGGAAATTGTGCTACCAATTCTCCTTCTTTTACCACCACCTTACCTCTTACCAGCACCCAAGAGGGCTTGAGCAAAGTTAAGTCATCAAACACCACCAAATTGGCTCTTGCACCAGCTTCAAATCTTCCTATCACAGGCTCGCCTGTGAGTCTGAAAAATCTTTCAAAATATTTGCCTGAATTGTAGCTTCCAAGCATAATTGCCAAAATAGTCGCCCCCTCTAGGTCAAGCTCTGAATTTTCCATAATGATTTCTCGGGCTCGGCGAATGGTTCGGTCAATATGACCATCTTCAATCAACTCCAGCGCCTCAATATCATCAGAGCAGAGCATAAACCTATCCAGCGGGTCTTTGTTTTTAATCAGCTCGGGCAAGATGTTATTAAGGTCTTTGCTTGCGCTTCCATAGCGAAGGGCAACAAACATTCCCCTCTCTGCCTTTTCCTTTGCTTCCTCGTAGCTGGTGGATTCGTGGTCAGACATTATTCGCACAACCCCATCATTTTTTCCATTTGTAATGTAGCTTACAAGCTCATCTCCGCTTACTCCTGGGCAGTGCCCGTCCACAATCTTTCCTTTTTCAAAAACAAGCTCAACCTTTGCTCGGGCATCTCCAATTCCATAGATGATTCCGGGGAAATTCATCATCTCAGCCAGTCCATAAGCTTTGGGATGCTCAACCAGTGCTTTGATGTCTTCAAGAGTAATTTCAGCGCCTGCGTCTTCCAGATGGGTGGCAGGCACACAGCTGGGAATACCAACATACATATCAATGGGCAGGCTCTCTGCCAGCTTGAGAAAAAGCTCCACTCCTTGTTTTTTGACATTGGCAATCTCGTGCGGGTCAACAAATATGGCAGTGGTGCCTTTTAGCAGGGCACAGCGGGCAAATTCTATGGGAGTAAGCATACTGCTTTCTATGTGAAGATGGGCATCAACCAGCCCAGGAGCAAGGTATTTGCCTGAAAGGTCTATAATCTCTTCCTCGCTTAAATCTTCTCTTTTTATTTTTCCCGCCTCAGCAATTTCTTTAATCACTTCATTTTCAATCAGCACATCTGCTGGATAGATTTGGTTTTTTTCTGGGTCAATCAGATTTGCTCCTCTAAGCAATAGTTTTGCCATCATTCCTCTCCTTGTTTTTCAGACTTCAGATAATAATCTTCTTTGACCGCAACAATAAAGGGCAAAAAGCGAAAATCCTCGCCCGCATCTATTCCATAACCAGCAATCCATCGGTCAGGAATGGTAAATCCCACCCAGTCCAGCTTGAGATTTTCCCTTAAATTCCTCACCTGCTCGGTTGGATTTTCCAGCCTTTTTGCCACCAAAAC
>CAZQJX010000194.1:0-3136 GCA_964592965.1 uncultured bacterium | reverse complement strand
AGAACTTGTGCGCGGTCCTAATATAAAGCCCCTTCCTGATTTTGATGCTTTGCCCGAAAGCGCAGAGATGACTATTTTAATTAAGCTAAAAGATAATATTTCTACGGATGATATTCTTCCCGGAGGGGCAAAAGTCCTGCCTTTACGAAGCAATCTTCCAGCTATAAGTGAATATGTTTTTTCTCGGATAGATGCGGAATTCGTTAAAAAGGCGAAAGATGCAGGTATGGGCGTGGTGCTGGCAGGAGAAAATTATGGACAGGGAAGCAGTAGGGAACATGCAGCGCTTGCGCCAAGATTTCTTGGAGTAAGAATAGTGCTGGCAAAAAGTTTTGCAAGGATTCATCGTGCCAATTTAATTAATTTTGGAATTATCCCTGCTTTAATTGATGAAGAGGTATATCAAAACCTTGCTCCTTTCTCACTTCTTATTTTTCCAGAGCTAAAAGAAAATATAACGGCTCATTCTGAATTGGTTTTTATAGAGAAATCAACAGAAAGAAGATTCAAAGCCAAAATCAGTCTTTCTGAAAGGGAGCGAAAAGTTATTATTGCAGGTGGAAGATTAAATCTACTCAAAAGAGCCTGATAGTGATTTTTGAGGATAAATCCCTAAATATCTGCCAACCTCTGGTCTAATAGTAAGATATAAAATTGAGCTTGTAATTAGCAGGATAAGAATAGCAATATAAATCTCAACCCTTGTCAAGCCTCGTAAAGCAGATAAATTTAGCTTGGTAAAACTAGAAAGAATCTTTAAAAAACTGATAAAAATAAAACTTAAACAGAAAAAAATTGATAAAACATAAGCATATTTCCTTGCTTTCCAGAATCCCCAGCAACTAAGAAGAGCTATTAGAAAAAAAGCAATCCATAATAGCTGAAAAGAAAGATGCTTTTTAAAAACATTCCATAATCCTTTTATATCAATTGGTATGCCGAAAGAGGAATTAAAAATCCCACCCAAAAGCAAAAGCAAAAGTAAAACTGCCCAAATCCCATAAAAGCAAGTTAAAAGATATATACTTAATGGTCTTTTCATTTTAAATTTCGTAAAGCTCTTTTTCCAAAATCCTTATATAGTTTTTTTTGAGAACCTCAATTGCCCGCTCAGTTTTATCTACACCCAAAATAATTACAGCGTTTTCCTGAAAACGCCCAATAAACGGATATAAATAACTTACATTAATTCCCGCTTCTTTTAAAGGCTTAAGTACTGCATTTAATCCTCCCGGATGGTCAGGAGTTTCTACAGCGATTACTTGTTCTGTCCAAATCTTATAACCATTATTTGCCAACACATCTTTTGCTTTTTGAGGATTATCCACTACAAACCTGACCACGCTCTTTCCATTCTCAGGCGATGCGCAAATTGCCCGAATATTAATTCCTTCCTCTCCTAAAAGGTCGCTTACTTTGCTCATCTCTCCCGGTCGGTCTATAAGTTCCACAGAAATCTGTTCCAGTATCATTTTTTACTCCCTTCTTTTAAATACTCATACCCCGTTCTTAACGCCCGCAAATTACCAGGAATGTATTTTTTCTTTCCTGCAAATATCTCCTCCACTGCTTTTTCCACGGTTTTTAGTTTAACCAGTCCCGTTTTTCTAATAAAAGCACCAAGCATAACCAAATTTGCTCCTTGAGGGTTTTTTACTTTTTCAGCTAAACTGTTTGCAGGAACTTCTATAACTTCAATATCGCCACGCTGGGGAGGTTCCGTGACCAAGGAAGAATTAACAAACATAGTTCCACCTGAGCAGATAGAATTTTGAAACTTCTTTGCGCTTGGCTGATTCATTGCCACCAGATATTCAGGCTCACTGGCTATGGGCGAGGCTATCTCCTCATCAGCAATTGCCACCGTACAATGAGCTGTCCCCCCTCTCACCTCTGCACCATAGGCAGGAAGATATGTTACCTCTTTGCCCTCTTTCATTGCTGAATAGGCAAGTAAATATCCCATAGATAAAACTCCTTGCCCACCGAACCCGGCAAAAAAAGATTTAATCAACATTTCCTGCCACCGCTTTTCTTTTTATAGCTTTTCTCCGGTCGCAGAGCACGCCGAGAGGGAATTTTTTGCTCATCACTTTATCAATCCATTCGCAGGCATCAATTGGGCTCATCTTCCAGTTAGTAGGGCACATACTTAAAACCTCAATTAAAGCCAGTCCAGGCTCATCATCAAGCTGACAGCGAAGCGCGATCTCAAGAGCTTTTTTCGCCCGTCGTATATTCTTTGGAGAATTAACTGCTACCCGCTCCACATAAATTGCCCCGGGAATTTGTGAAATCAAATAACTTAAATCCAATGTATGACCTTCTCGCTCAGCTGACCTTCCCCAAGGAGCAGTAGTTACTTTCATTCCTTCAAGAGTGGTTGGCGCCATTTGTCCACCTGTCATTCCATAAACACCATTATTTATAAAAATAATAAGAATCTTTTCCCCTCGGGCGGCTGCGTGGATACTCTCTGCTGTGCCAATAGCAGCAAGGTCGCCATCTCCTTGATAACTAAAAACCACCGCTTCAGGAAGACTTCTTTTAATACCAGTAGCAACCGCAGGACCTCTTCCATGCGGAGCCTCTACCATATCAATATCCATATATTCATAGGCTAAAACCGCACAACCTGCCGGCGGAACCCCAATAGTTCTATCAGCAATATCCAATTCTTCCACCAGCTCCATCAAAATCTTATGCACAATTGAATGTCCGCACCCAGGACAGTAATGAAATTTTTTCTCTTTTAAATACTTGGGACGAGAATAAATCTTTTTCATCTCCCTCTCCGCTTAATTCTCTGATAATATCTACTACCAATAATTTTAGCAAGGTCTAAAGGAGTAGGAATAACCCCTCCCGGTCTTCCGTAAAAGAAAACCTCTCCTCTTCCTTCCAGTGCCAGTCGGACATCTTCAACCATCTGCCCTGTATTAAGTTCAAAAACCAAAAACTCCTTGATTTTCTCAGAAAGCTCCCGTATCCTTTGGCTGGGAAATGGCCAAAGCGTAATAGGTCTTAAAAGCCCGACCAAAAGCCCTTCTTTTCGCACCCGTTTAATAGCTCCTTTGGCAATTCTTGCTGCACTTCCAAAAGCAAGATCGGAAGAGCGTCGTGTAGGGAAAGAGTG
>CAZQJX010000193.1:0-3209 GCA_964592965.1 uncultured bacterium | reverse complement strand
GATGCCTGAAGGTAGCTCAACCTCTTCTGGAACCTCATAGCTTTCTATTGGCTCCCCTGCCTGAACCTCCCCCAAAAGCTTTAGCACTTCGCCCCGCTCAATAATCTCAATCGCCCGCTTTTTATTTCTCAAGGTGAACAAACATAATCTTTCTTTTTAGCAAACTTAAATGATAAAAAGACTGTATTTAACAAGTGAAAACCCAACTTTTTCCCTCATAATTCGGAGAATAATCCTGCTCCTGAACAAAAAGCCTCAACTAGTAATAAGCCTGTTTCTATTTCGGAGAATGAAGGGAAAATTAACCTTGTTTTTTTCTATTGATTTTCTACCGAACCATAGCAAAAATTAGGCAAAGAAAGGGGAAAATAGGGCATTCAAGAGAAAGGATTTAATAGGAAGAATTCTCAATAGATTAAATTATATTAAATTTCAACTCTATTTTCTAAACTGCAAATTCAATGGATTATGATTTGTAATTAACAGGTCGGGGGTTCGAATCCCTCTGTCGGTTGCCAAAAAGATAAAAGGGCTTAAAATTTGTGTTTAGCCAGGTAATGTAATCTGCCTTTCTAATCGCTCCTAAAGCAAAAACCTGCAAAAGATTTTTGCCTTTAACCGTGAGAGTGGGGGATACCTCTTATATGCAAAAGAAGGTGCTTATATCCGTCAAGTTCTTCTATCCAACCGTAATTAGCATCTGGCTTAGAGTCAAGTTCATTAATATAAGGCTTGATATCTAAAAGAGGTGTGCCATCAAAAGCGTCAATTAAATTGGTCACAACCTCTCCTTTTTCCATATCCACCTTTTTAATCTTAACAACACTCAATCCAATAGGATTAGGGCGGGCTGGGGTTCGGCTGGCAAAAGTGCCCACACGCTTTCCGTTAGCAAACGGCGGGCTTATCTTATGACAAAAACCCTGCTCTAGTCTGTGGCAATAAAAAATTACATAAATGTATTTGAATTTTTCTAATCCTTCCAAAGCCAAGCGATATTCAGGCTTTAAAATCAGCCTTGCCTCTCCTTCCTCGCGTTCCACTGGTTGGTAAGGAACACAAGAAGAACGGAAAGGTGTGCGTATAATTCCTATAGGTTTAAAATATATACCTTCCATCTCCTGCATTTTATAAGCACTTCAAAAACTAAAAATTTTAAACTAACTCTTTTCGTGATGAAGAACCTTTGCTTGTTCAAGAAGAAGAGATTTGAATCTTTCCAAACTAATCTTATGCGCCTGAATGGGAATGCCCATCCAGTCAGAATATTCTAAAAGCTCCTCTGGCTTCTCCTCCATATAGCGGTCAAAAAAACCTATTGCGTCAAGAACAATTGCCCCACCTGTATGTCTGGGAAAGTTCTCATTTGCCTGCGCTTTATCCCAGTCCTTAAAGACAAAATGCCGATACTTAATCCAGCCAGGAGTCATCCACCAAACCTTCTCTCCGCCAGCGATTTGCTCGCGCTCCTTTTCACTTGCAAGCATATCAATACAATGACTTGCCCGCACTCGCACCACTCCTTCGCCTTGCTCTTTTACAATTTTTTCCATCGTCCTTGTGGGATTCTTTATGTTGATATAGCAGAACTTTCCACCATAAACGACTATCACCTTATCCGTGTATTTTTTCGCAAGCCTAATCCGCTCAACAAGCTGTCTTTCTAATACAAGTGGTCTTTCGTGAAGTCCGGGAGTGGTGTAGAGAATTTTCTTTGCGTTCAGAAAACCTGTCTTACGCAGAAAATTTAACTCTGGACTTAAAGTACCACAACTGACAATAACAATATCAGAAAAATCTACTTCTTCCATTTTTTAACTCCTCATTTTTTATCCTTTCTATTTTCAAAAATTATTATATTCAGATAATTAGAATTGTCAAGGCATCGCTCATAAATGTCTTCTGATTAAGCTCAATAAAAAAGAGATTAAAAATTTGAGATACAAGCTATCAACTTTCTGACCTCGCTATCAGGTAATAAAAATATTTAAATTCCAAGCTACAATTTTATGCTCATCCTGCTGAGCGGAAATCAGCTATTGAGCGATTATTGGTTATAGGCTTGCCTTTCCCGAATTTTTGTGGTATTTTGAATATTGCTTTTTTCTTTTCTCTGGGGCAATGGAAAATCCCAAATACATAACCGAGCTTGAGGATATTTCTCAGCTCTCAACTGAGGAAAAGAGGGAGTTGAGCAGGGTCACTGCCCGTTTTCAAATGCGGGTAAATGAATACTATCTCAATCTGATTGATTGGGAAGAACCCAAAGACCCTTTGCGGAGAATTGTCATTCCTGACTTAGATGAGCTTGAAGAATGGGGCAGGCTTGATGCCTCTGATGAATACAAATACACCCCCATACCCGGTGTCCAGCACAAATACGACTCAACCGTGCTTTTTCTTGTAAGCAACCAATGCGCAGGGTATTGCAGATTTTGCTTTAGAAAAAGACTTTTTATACGAGAAAAAGAAGAGGTGCTCAAAGACCTAGATGAGGGGTTAAAATACCTTCGCTCTCATCCAGAGGCAACCAATCTTCTTCTTACTGGCGGAGACCCGCTTTTGTTACCTACTAAGAAGCTGGAAAAAATCATTAGGGGAGCACGGGAGATTGAGCATATTCAAATTATTCGTCTTGGAAGCAAGGTTCCTGCTTATAATCCTTATCGGATTCTTAATGACAGTTCTTTGTTAGAGGTTATTCAACGCTATAGCAAGCCCCAAAAGCGCATTTACATAATGACTCATTTTAATCATCCTGCTGAGTTCAGCCAGCCGAGCAGAGAAGCGGTGAGCAAGCTGATAAAGGCAGGAGCTGTCCTTTGTAATCAAACTCCGCTTATAAGAGGAGTAAATGATAATCCAGTTGTGCTCAGCCAGCTATTTAAAGAGCTTTCTTTTATGGGCATTGCTCCTTATTATGTCTTTCAGTGCCGACCAACTGTTGGCAACAAAGCCTATGCGGTTCCCATTGAAGAAGGCTATAAGATTTTTGAACAGGCACGGATGAACTGTTCTGGTCTTGCCAAAAGGGCTCGCTTTGTTATATCTCATTCCAGCGGAAAAATAGAAATTGTTGGCAAAGACTCGGAGCATATTTATTTTAAGTATCATCGTTCTGCCCAGCCCGAAGATAGTGCCAAGTTTATGGTATTTAAATCCAATCCCCAAGCTTACTGGTTTGATGACTATCAAGAGGTGGTCAAGGA
>CAZQJX010000192.1:0-3244 GCA_964592965.1 uncultured bacterium | reverse complement strand
CCCTCAAAGATGCTCTCAAATGGCTCACCATCAATTGGGGCAAGGATATGTATAAGTGGCAATGGGGAAAGCTCCATACGATTAAATGGTATCATCCAATGGGATTTGGTCCACTTAAGGATATGAGCATAGGACCTTTCCCGCATCCAGGCGGAGACAACACAGTTCGCAATGCCGGCTCAATGGGATTTGGCAAGAAAAAGTTTATGTGTCTGGGCGGTCCTGTAATGAGGCATATCATTGATATGGGCGAGCCGGACCGAGCTTTAATTGTTATTGACGGTTCAGAATCTGGTCAGTGGCTTTCACCTCACTATCGGGATATGCATACGCTTTGGTATAACAGCGAATACATCTTTGCTGAAAAAAGACCAGAAGTGATTAAAAAACAGGCGGAAGCGCTTTTGGTTCTTCTGCCACGCTAAATTAAAAAAGGAAGTTTTTGGAGATGTATTATCTGGTAGTTTTAACTTCAGCTGCTATTATCATTTCTTTTATTGCGGACAGAAAAAAGACTGTTCAGGGATTAAAGATAGCGGGAAGAAAGTTTTTAGCAATCGCACCGTCTTTTCTTGTTATGCTGATTTTAATTTCTGTTGTTCTCTATCTAGTTCCAGATAAGGTTATTGTTCATTATCTTGGTGCGGGGAACAGGATTGAGGCGATTTTATTGGCATCTTTTATTGGCTCCATAACATTAATGCCCGGTTTCATTGCCTATCCTTTATGCGGAATTTTGCTTAAAAGAGGTGTGGCTTACATTGTGCTGGGAGCTTTTTCAACCACTTTGATGATGGTGGGAGTTTTAACTTATCCTGTTGAGAAATCATACTTTGGCGTGAAAATTACCATTTTGAGAAATATAGCCAGCTTTATCATCGCTTTAATTGTCGCATTTGTCATTGGCGTGGCATTTGGAGAAATAAAATGGTAAAGAAATTAAAATTTGACTGGCAGATGGCTTTGATTGTGTTTTATGCGGTTTTTGTGCTCTTTTCGCTTTTATTTCCATATTCGCCAAAAAGCCTGATTGCCCAAAAAGTCCTTTCCGCAGGCAAGGGAATGGCACTAAATTTTTGGTCCTTTTTGATTTATATGATAAAAATTCTTCCTTTTGCTTTTGTTCTCATCGGGCTTTTTGAGGTTTGGGTAAAGAGGGAGACAATTGTCAGGCATATGGGCAGGGGTTCAGGAGCTCGTGGATATTTTTGGGCTATTCTTCTTGCTGGAACAACAGTTGGCGGGATACTCGTTGCCTTTCCCATTGCTTATACCCTCTATCATAAGGGCGCAAAGCTCAGCGTGATTTTCACTTATATTGGTGCCTCCGCGGTCTGCCGAGTGCCAATGACAATATTTGAAGCATCATTTTTAGGAATAAAATTTTCTCTAGTAAGACTTTTCTGCTCAATTCCCTTGATAATTTTCAGCTCAATTATTCTCGCTGATTACTTTGAAAAAAGAGGCTACGAGATTAAGGCGGGAAAATAAAATTATATCTTGACAAGCTCAAAATAAGATTTATTCAAAAAATGAAAAGCAAAAATGGGGATAAAAAATGGCACTGATTAACAAATATAAACTTCACTTTTTCCGACCTGCCTGCGACCCGCAGAGCGAGCAGATTGCTGTTTTTGCTGAAATTGATGCAGATATTTCCGAGCTTTTCCCATATCTAAATGCGCTGATAAGGGCAGGAAGATATTTTCCTAATATTCCCTGCTTTCGCTTCCGCTTTCAAAATAAATATCCTGCCATACTTTATTCCCGGAGAATTGGCTTAGCTAGACTTTGGGACCAAAAAGAGGCAGAGAGGGTTATCAAGGAACTTTGCGATTTCCTCAATCAGGTTTGGGAAAAGCGGGCAGAGATAAATCCAGATTATGAAGGTCGTCCCTGCCCAAGCGCACTTGAAATCTATAAATATCTTCCCAAAACCAATTGCAAAAGATGTGGTCAGGAAGGATGTATGGCTTTTGCTGTGCTGGTAAGCAATGGAGAAGCAGAGCCTGAAGACTGCCCCGAGCTTTATGAAAAAGAAGAATTTGCTTTCCAGCGAAAAGAGCTTGAAAAGCTTTTGGGATTGAGCCAAGAGCAAAAGGCGCAGTCTAAAAGTTGCTAATGATTTTTGCGTCAAGGACAAAATTCAGTTTGAATTTTTAGAAGCTTTGGGAGTTTAATTTAGTTTAAAAGAGTAGCAGAAATATGATTGAAATAATGTTGAGTTAGTTTGCAATTTTTAAGCCAGCTCAGTTAGAAATCAAAAATCAACCACTATTCTCATACCAATCACATATACTCCAGAGCCTTTAATGCCCGCAGGATTTTCCATATAGATTAAATCAGGGGTTATTGCCAGCCATTCATTAACCATTATTCTGCAATATAACTCTGCCAGCATCTCCTCAGCTTTGCTTTCTTCGCCCGTATCTTCTATGTTCTTTCGCCAGCTTTGAGGAAGCTTGTTGCTGGCAAAGGCGAGCCCAAGAACTGATGCGTTGGGTGGAAGGTTAATTTGTAATCCTAAAGAATAATGCCTTTCTGGCATAATTCCTGCGCTTGTGTAAGGAGAATAAAACTCATCTGCTCGTCCGTCCAGCACCTCTCCATAACGGGCAAAAATAATCACCCGCTCGCTTATGGTCTGGTCAAAGTTGGCACCAAAGCTGGCAAAGGCTTTTTCGCTCAAGGTTCCATCAGGGAATTTTTCTTTTTCGCCCAGATTTTCTGAATAAAAGATTTTAAGATTGCCGTTAAATGAGCTGACCTTCCAGCTAAAGCCTAATTCGGCAAAATGAACCAAGCCCTTGTCCAAATCCTGATAGTCTCCGTCATTTTCAAATGCACCGTATTTTAAGCTCAGCCATTTTGCAGGAGCAATCTCAGCAATCACGCTCAAAGTTTTATAGCCATTAGGTATATTTTGATTTAAGTCTCCTTCAGGTCCAAAAATAACTGGGTTGACAACAAGCGCCCTTGAAAAGAACTGCTCCTCTTCGCTGTTTGCAACCGCATTGGTATCAAAGTGAGCCACCCAGTCCATTTTCCCCAGCCAAATTTTAAACCGCTCATAATTTATATGCAGAAAAAGCTCACTAACCGCACTTGAGCCACCTGAGTTAAGAGCATCATAATTAAAAAGGCTAACCGACACCAGCCTTGCATCCACACCATCTCCTTCTCCATATTCAATAATCCAGCTGGCGGAAAGATGTGAGCTGAGCTCCGCCTCCAAACAAAGTGC
>CAZQJX010000191.1:0-3357 GCA_964592965.1 uncultured bacterium | reverse complement strand
TTTTGGGCTTCGGGGAAGTTGGGGCGGAGGCGGAGAGCTTCTTCAAACATCTTTTTTGCCTTCTCCGGCTGGTCAAGGTTGTAAAGGCAAAAGCCAAGATTGTTGTATGCCTCTGCTTCATCTGGCTTTAGCTGGATAATCTTTTGAAAATATCCCTTTGCCTGTTCATATCTTCCTGCACGAGCATTAAGCCAGCCCAGCTGATACAAAGTGGGAATATGCTCTGGAAACTGCTCAATGTTTTCCTCAAATAATCTCTTCGCCTCGCTTGTTTTTCCCATCTTAAGAAGAACCATTCCCGCTTTATACTTTGCCTCAGGTTCTGGATTTAAGCGCGCGGATTCTAAATACTGCTCCTTTGCCTCATCCAAAACTCCTTGCCTCTCCAAAACCTCTGCCAGCGCCAGCCTGAGTTCAGCGTTGTTTGGGTCTTTCTCCAGTGCCTTTTTAAGAAGAATCTCTCCTTCAAGATAATCTCCCTGAGCAATCATCTCCTTTGCCTGGCTTTCAAGCTTTTTTACCTTTCTCTTTTTTGCCTGCGGGCTTAGAAAGTAAGCGAGCATAGCAATAACCGCAAAGATAGCGATAATCAAAAGCCAGGCACGAAGCTTCTTTTTATCCACTTCTCACCCCTCCTTTGATTTTTTTACGAATAAAAATGAAAGCGCAAAAAACAAAAATCATCACCAGCGCCAGATAAAAGAGAATTACAACAAGTCGCCTTGAGGTGGGAAGGGTCTTCCAGAGGGCTTTTTTAACTTCTTTTTCAACCAGCTCCTTACTTAGCTCTATTTCCTCTCCGCTCATCTGGGAAAAATCTAAATGAGGCTCTCTCTGATACCAGTATGCCACAGAACCATACCAGTTGTCTAGGTCATTGGCGAACCTGCCGTGTTCAAACTTCATCACCAGACTCTTTTGAAAATAAACTGGGTCTAAAAGGTGAAATCTTACCGCAAGGGTGATTCCAGCGTAATCTTTTCCAAAGCTGCTTTCAACGAGGGAGCAGGCAAAAAGGTAATTGGCAAATCTTTTGTAGCTTCCGTCAAAATAATCCTCGGTTCCTGTTCCGTGCCAAGCGAGTCTGCCATCAATAAAAATGCTCTCATCACCTTCTCCCCACCAGATTAAATATTTGTTAAGAACCCAAAGGCTCAGCGCAACCAGCCTGCCCTGCCCCTCTGCCTGAAGCACAAGGTAATCGTTTTTATGGTCAAGATTTTTTGGCTGAAGATATGCTTTGAGCTTCTCTTTCCGCTCAAAAGCGTGGAAGCGGAAAGGAGAGTTGGGCGCCTTTTCCTCCAGCCAGATTTTCAAAATCGCCTTTCCGCTCCCTAAGCTAGTATTTTCCAGCTCAAATCTAGCATTGCGAGAAAAAGGCATAGGAAAAAGGCAGACTCCGCCCCGAGCGGTTCTTTTTAAAAGAATATAAGGCGAGCGCTCATCAAAAGGATTAGAAAAAAAGCTAAGAGCTTTTGCACTTATGCTCGGGCGGGGCTCATTGTCCCAAAATGCGTATAGTTTGCTGGAAAGAAGCTCTTTTCCCTTTTTAGGGTTTTGGGGAATAAGCTCAAGCTCAAATTTTCTGATTATTCCAGGACCTTTCAGCTCTGCGAGCAAAATCCTTTTCTTGGCTGGAATCTTCACCACAAATTCGTGTTTTTTAGCAGAAGCTGGCGTCTTGAATCTTTTAAGTTCATAGAGGAAATTTATCAGCTCATTCAGAGCGGTTTTTTCTTTTTGAGAAAGTGGTAGCGAAAAAGATTTTACCCGCCAGTTTTCTGAAAAGAGGAGATATTCCACCTGCCAGTAAAGTCCGAAGCGGTCTTGGTCGCTGCTTTTTTCTGCTTTTATCTTTATTCGTGCGCCTTTGGAAAAAGGTATGGGAAAATAGCAATATGCACCAGCAGAGCTACCGACCAAAGGCGAAATAAAAGGATAAATCTTTCCTGAAAAGAACTGCTGGGCAGAAAGGGAAACTCTAGGCTCTTTTTTATCATCAAGATAAATCTGGATTATACCACGAGGATGAGCGGAAAAGATGCGGGTGATTATTCCCGAGCCTTTCAGCTCAGCCAAAACCGCGCGCCCGTTTTCAATCTTTAAAAAATTATCTCCATCAGCATTTCCGCCTGTGCGGTCATAGGTTGAAATCATACCGCTTTTTGCAGGCAGAGGCTGATAGAGAAAATCCAAGGAAGAAAAATCTTTTAAAATGGTTTTCAGGTCAAGCTGGGCGCTGAAAAGAAAAAAGCAAAAAGCACCAAGCAAAAGCACATTAAATTTTTTCAGCCTCGCTTCCACTGATTACTGGGCAGGGATTAGCATAAAGCTTCCTTCAATATCACAGGTCTGATATAAAAGCATTGGATTGGGAGCCATCCAGCCCATAACCTGTCCAACATAAGGAGCTCCACTAGCAGTAGCCATTAAACTTATACGATAAAAACTACTGGCTGGATTCTTCACCAGCAGGATAATCATAACCGAGCCTGAATTAACCATTCCCATAACGCCCACCTGATTCCCAAGAGAATCCACCACATCTGGCGCCTGAATAGCACCGCCAAAAAGTGTGCTTAGCTGAGTGAGCGGTATGTTTGGTATGTTAATCGGCAAACTTCCTTCCTGTGAAGCATCATCGCAATTCTTCTTTTGCGCCTGAATCTGAAGATTATAAACCCCAGAGATGTCTGGAAATGTGCTTGGATTGATATTTACAGAGAAAAATCCCTGCTCGGTGCAGGAGCTGTCATAATTACTTCCTTGATAGGTTCCGCTGAGAATGTTGCCATTAAACATACCCATAAATGCGCCGAGAAAATAACTGCTTCCTACGGAGCCATCGGTGAGGTTGAATTCCAAACCCGCTATATCACCACTGCTCATTCCCTGTCCGTAAAGAGTAAAGCTTCTTCCACCGCTCACGCACCAGCTTTGAGAGCCAGAAAGCGGGTTTTGCGAGCAGATTCCTGCACTGCCCAGCATAGTCTCTGGAAGAGCTGATTGCCAGACGAATTTAGTTTCATCTGGCTTTTTAAGTTCAAAGCCTTCAAAATCCTCGCTGAAAACAGTGGCGCCGTTAATCTTTACCTGAAAATTATCCAGCCTTGCCCAGTCCGAAGGAGAGCTTAAGCCAAAAATGAACTGCAAGCCGAGAAAAATTCCATTAGCGCTAAAGCTTTTAGTAATAGTTTGAGCAGAAGAGGATTGCGAACGAATCTCCTCAAGAACAACACTCTCCCGCTCATTAATGGCACGGGCAAAAAAGTAATCCCCACCAGCTCCATCAGAATTGAAAGCACGCTGATAGCTTATTTCTATTTGGTCTGTGGGATGAATCACAACTGTTGAGCC
>CAZQJX010000190.1:0-3361 GCA_964592965.1 uncultured bacterium | reverse complement strand
TTGTGGTAATGTTCACCATTCCTCTTGGATGGATTGGAGTGGTTTTTGCTCTGGCAATAAGCGATTCTACTTTTAATGTTCTTTCAGGAGCAGGAACCTTGCTGTTAATAGGGATTGTGGTGAATAACGCCATAGTTTTGGTTGACCATATAAAGAATTTGCGGAAAAGGGGATTGAGCCCAAAAGAAAGCCTTATTCAGGCAACTAGCGACCGACTCCGACCAATTACAATGACCGCTCTTACAACCATCATTGGGCTTATGCCAATGGCGCTAGGATTTAGCGATGTCGGCAAAATAGTTTATTCACCACTGGCTATTGCGGTTATGGGTGGGTTGGTGGTTAGCACCTTTTTAACCCCGCTGGTAATACCAGTAATCTATTCTTTAACAGATTCTTTAAAAGAATGGAGAGTAAGGATAAGAAGTTATGCCCGAGCTGAAGAGTAAATTTTGGTCTGAGCTGGGGTTGATTGTTTTTAGTTTGGCGCTTTGCGCCTTGGCAAGCTACCGATTTTTGCATTCAATTTCTCCGGGCTTTCCTTTAGATGATGCCTACATTCATCTTTGTTATGCCCGCAATTTGGCAGAGGGCGCGGGCTTTTGTTTTAATAAGGGAGGGCCAAGTTTTGGCACATCAAGCCCACTTTGGGTTTTTATACTTGCACTTTGGATTAAACGAAGCGAGCCCCATCTTTTGATTTATTCCCTTTCAGGCTTTTTCTTTTGGCTAGGGCTTTATTTCTCTATGCTGATTATGAGAAGAAATTTAAAAACGCTTTCACTTGATAGGTTTTCAGAATTTCTCTTCATTGTTTTCCCTGCTGTTTTTCTTACCTCAATCGGCAACTATCTTTGGATAACTTTTTCCGGAATGGAAACTTCTCTTTGGATAGGCTTGAGCATCGTGGCAGTTTATTTTCTTATTCGTCCCAAGCCACGCTTTGCAGGATATATTGTTTTAGGTTTGGGTGCTCTTGCTCGCTTGAATGTTGTGCTTTTGATTTTGCTTGTGCTTTTTTGGCAGATGATTTTTTTGAAAGAAAGAAAAAAACTTGCTTTAAAATTTCTCCCCAGCTTTTTAATTCCCCTTGCTTTTCACATTTGGGCAAAATTTTCTTTGGGAAGTTTTCTTCCTACAACTCATTCTGGAAAGCTTGCCAGCCATCTTTTTGAGAGCGGATTTTCCCCAAAGGCTTTTTTGAGATTTTTAGAAGGTCATTTGATTTACCTTAAAACCTGTGCGCCGGAGCTTATCTTCGGGCTAGGATTGGTCTTTTTGGGCTTAACATTGATTTGGCTTTTAAGAAAACCTGCAATAAAAATTGGACAAATTGGTGTTTTTTGCGGATTTGTGTGCGGGATATTTGCTTATCATAGCCTGTTTTTCCGCAGTGTGATTTTGATCACACCTTATCAAAATTTTCGTTATCAAGCTTTGTTTTTCCCGCTCCTTGCTCTTGGTCTTTCTTGGGTGGGTGCGCAAATATTTAGCCTGAGTAAAAATCTCAAGGTGAAAATTTTTGTGGGCGCAAGTTTGATTGTAATTCTTGGAGTCTCTTTTGGGCATTTTGATTTCTGGAAAAGGCTTTATAAGCTTCAAGCGGAAAATCTCAGGCTCGTTCACCGCAAGGCAGGGGAGTGGATTGCGAAAAATCTTCACCAAACAGCAAAGATAGCTAGCTTTGACATAGGTGCAATTGGTTTTTATTCTCAGCGCAAGATAATTGATCTTGGCGGTCTCATAAATCCTGATATCCATCCCTTCCTTAAAAGAAAGGAAACAGGAAAATACCTTCATCTCAAAAAGCCAGACTATTACATTGAATTAAAAATGCCTGATTGCGAAAGCATTTTGGGAGTAAGGAAATATCTGGGAAGATTTTACAGCTTTGTTCCGCTTGTGGCATTTTCCGGAAAGATGATTTCAGAGCCTGTGGTGCTTCATTCTTGGGCATTGAAGGTTCATAGGTTTAATTGGCTCAAATGACTTTTTGCCAGAAAGAGAAAGTCTGGAAGTATCAGGCAAGAAGAATTTTTCCCTGTCAGGACTGGCTTGCGCAGGAGAAAAAGATTGAAATTTATGTTGGAAGAACAAAGCAGAGTGAGCTCATTTGTTCGCCTGTGCGGATTGATGAGATTGCCCTTGGCTGGATGATTTATCAGCGTTTATTACCTAAAAGAGGCGTTATTTATTGGAAATGGGATGAGAAAAAATCCCAGCTAATTTTTTCTTCAAAAATTTATAAACTTAAAACTCAAATAATGCCTACTTTTAAAGAGAATATCTGCTTAAGCCCAAAGCTAATTTTCAAAATATCTAAGGAGCTGGATAGAAAGGGAAAGATCTTTCAGAAAACCGGTGGAGTGCATTGCGCTGGTCTTTTTAGTCAGAGGGGAGCGCTTTTGGAATTTGCAGAGGATATTAGCAGGCGTTCTTCTTTGATTAGGCTTTTGGGAAGGATAAAGAAAAAAGGCATCGATCCCGCAGGTAAGATTGTTATGGTAAGTGGAAGGGTTTTTAAAGAAATGGTAGAGGCGCTAGTATGGTTGGGGATAAAAGTTCTGCTCAGCCCGTCTGCACCGAGCAGACAGGCAGTAGATTATGCTCGGCACGAAGGAATAGCTTTAATAGGCTTTGTGCGTGGGAAAGAGTTTAATATATATTCTTTGCCAGAGCAGGTAAAAATAACTTAAAGGAGGTTGAGTATGACCAGATGGCAAGGGATTTTATCTTGCGTGTTTTTCAGCATTTTTATATTAACATCTTTTGCTTTTGCTGGTGAGCTTGAGCCAGCAGATGTCATTATTGGTCTGGGGTATGGTCCTGCCTTGAACAAAAAGGGTGAGCCAAAAAAGGAGCTGGTAAGAAGGGTGAAGAAGGTGGTTGAGCTTTATAAAGATGGCTTAGCGCCCTACATAATCTTCACTGGTGGGAATACAGGTGCGGGTTGTGAATCTGAGGTAATGGCGGAGTTGGCTGAAAAAATGGGCGTGCCTAGAGAGAAGATAATTTTGGAGACAAAAGCCACTGATACAATAACCAATGCCCGCTACTCAGTAGAGATTATGAAAAAGTATGGCTGGAAGAAGGCGATTTTGGTTTCAAACCCATATCATTTACGCAGGGCAAAATGGCTTTTTGAGGCAAATCCTGGGATAAAGGTTGAGCTTGCTCCAGCCCGCACGCCCAAAAATCCATTTTATCATATTATTGCTATAACCTATGAAGGATTTGCTTGGGCAAGTTATTTATTTCAATCGCCGAGGAAAAAAGCAAGTTGCCAACCGCAATCCTGTCCGTGTGGTGAGTAGTTTTCAATTTATTTCATAAAGATAAACCAAAGGGTTTTCAAATTTTT
>CAZQJX010000189.1:0-3405 GCA_964592965.1 uncultured bacterium | reverse complement strand
CTCCCCCAAGCTGTTCTTCGCTGATTATTAACTGGGCTGTGCCAGTGGAAGGGTCAATCCCATCAATTCCGCCGTCCAGCTCCCCATAATTCCCTACTTCTCCCACCAGAATCTTTCCTAAATCTTCATTCCAGATTAAGTCCGTGACCGGGTCAGGTGTAGAGAGAAGGATTTTTCCTTCTACCTGGTCTGTGAGCCAGTTAATTTTTAGAAGATAGCTATCTCCCACCGGAATCCACCCGTTGTTTCTATCTAATCTCTGGATTGCCAGATATACATAAGATTCATGCACGAGCATAAAAGCCATTTCAGGGATTCCATCTAGATCAGCATATTGAGATAGGTCTATGGTTTTGATAAGCTCTCCGCTTTCAGGGTTAATTACCCAGAGCTGGCTGGAGCCGTATCTGGTTAAATAAGCACGCTCGCTGGTGATAAAAGCAAGGTCATAAGGATTGGCGTTTGTTTCATCTCCTTTAACAGAATACTGGTTGACCAGTTTAAGCTGGTTGTTTTCATCAAATTCCAGAACAGAAATGCTATCAGTAGGCATACGATTGATTACAAAAATCCTTTGCTGAAAAGCCACAGGAATAGCATCAGCACTGGCAACATCTTTTGCCCAGGCTGGGTCTGGCTCCCAGGGGCTCAAACTGTCAAGGTCAATAAGTCCTATCCCGCCAGTTTGATAATCGCTAGTGGTAAGAAAGAGCTTGTTCAGTGGTGCTGTTCCTTCGTCGTGGTCTGTGTCAGATTCGCATCCGAAAAAAACAAGTGCCAGCACTGCCACCAAAATGATTGCTTTTGCTAGTTTCTTCATCGTCCCCACCTCCTTTTTAGGTTTTTAAAATTTCCAGCTTATGGTTATAAAGTAAGTTCTTCCGGGCATAGGCCAGCCAGCTATATCGCTTATTTTCTGGTCAAGAAGGTTTTTTACTTCTGCTCCAACTTTCAGATTTGTTCCTTTGACTTTGAAATACCCCATCGCTCCCAGATTGATTATGGTTCTTGAAGGCACAGAAAAGAGATTTGCTCTATCCCAGTAATTCTCGCTTGTATAATTTCCTTCCAACCAAATGCGGACTTGATTTTTTCTCTCCCAGCCGAATCTGAGATATGCCTCGTGAGCGGGTCGAAAAGGAAGTTTTTTTCCGCTCCAATAAGTAATATCACTGGTATCAACAGCATTTTGATAGGTGTAATTTCCGCTTACCTTCCAGTGGGAGGAGAGATTTGCTCCTGCGCTTATTTCAATGCCTTGAATAAGCGCCTCGCCAATGTTAATGGCAATAACAGTTCTTTGGGAATTCTGAAAGAATAAAATCATATCTTTGATTTGGCTTTGGAAATAGCTCATTTGAAGATAGGCTTTTTTCTCCTCTCCCAGCTCTTTTTGATATTGAAAGCCAAAATCATAGTTAAGTGCTTTTTCTGGCTCAAGCTGACTGTTTCCTACCACCACTCCTCGGTCGCCAAAAAGCTCATAAAATGTTGGCATACGATGTCCAGCACCGATATTTCCTTTGAATATCAATCCAGCAAGGAGTGAAAAACGAACTCCTAAAGAAGGGTCAAGATAATCATAAGTTTTGTTGTTTGGCTCGCTCCCTTTTGACCAAGTAAAGTAAGGCTCGCCCTTAAATTTATTTTGGCAGTGTTGATAGCGCAGGCTGGGAACAATTAGCATTTTTTTATCCTGGCTGGAAATACCAGCTTCTATTCCAGCGCTGAAGAAATAGCGAATCTGAGGAGCACTTGTAAAATGAGCAATGAGTTCTTTTGCTCTAAACCATTCCCTTCGTGCCTCAATTCCTGTTCGCAAAAATTCCAGCGCTTCAGGATACCAAGCAAAGTTAATATCTGTGCCATAGCTTTCAGTAAGATTGAGCTGGTCTTGTTTACCAAGCCCTGCTTCTCCATATTTATCTTTGTATCTTTCTTCTTGCCATAGGTAGTTAATTTGTGCGGAAAGCTCAATGCTTTTTCCCAAAAGCTTTTCTGGCTTAATTTGAAGATTATTTATTATTCTTTTAGTTGTTAGCCGGGTATGTCGGTAAGGGTTTATATCAAGTCCTGCTATGCCTTGGTCTTTGTAGTAAAAATTATTAAGTAAATCCCATCTCCAGCCAGCAATTTTTCCGCCAGGCTTAAAAATTAAATCTTCCATAATAAAGTCATTGTTTTCTCGTCGGGCTGTATAATCATCATCGGGATTGAGCGGGGTTCCGTTATCGCTTTCATACTCAAAATTTCCCCGAGATTGCAGATGGGTATAAAAAGCCAGCCAGTCCCATTTTTTGAATGCCTGCGAGCCTAAAAGATTAAGTTTATAGGTATCAAATGAGCCTGCTGTTCCTCTCAGCTCAAAAACACTTTCCCCTTGAGCTTTCCTAGATACAAGGTTAACTACCCCACCGATGCTAGAGCGAGAAAATTCAACAGGAGCAAATCCCCGATAAATCTCCATTTTCTCAAGGCAGTCAAGATTTAAATCAGCAAGATTGGTAATACCGCTCCAAGCAAGATTGAGCGGGATACCGTCAAGATATATCTCCACCTGATTGGCAGAAGAGCCCCTTATGCTCACAGTGCTAAAAGCTCCCAGCCCTCCCCAGCGCTTTACCTGCACGCCAGCACTTTCATTTAAAACCTCATCAACGGTTTTGTTTTCCTCTTGAGCCTTCTCTGTTTTAAGCACACTAATAAATCGGGTGGGATTTTTTGCCTCCTCTTCCTTTATCTTTTTCTCCACCACCTCAATTTGAATCTCAGGTAGGGACTGTTGAGCAAAGAGAAAAGGAGCCAAATTAAAATATCCCAATAGTAAAATTATTGTTATTTTTCTTCGCATTTTCAGAAAATGATTCATTTTAGAAAAGTCAAATCAAAGGGCGGAAGCCCTAAATCAATAGGCTTTTCGGTGAGCAATTTATCTTCATTTGTGGTATCAATGATTACGATTCCTGGTTGAGTTGCGGTTCGGTCGCAGACATAAAGTTCTCCCCGGTCATTCAATGCAATGGTCCAAAGAACAAACCCTTCTCCAGATTTATATACCGGAGCATCTTGTTTGGTTCCTGTTTGAGGATTAAATTTGACCAGCCAAGATTGCCAATCTGTTGTTGTAATAGTAGCATATCCTTGGGATTGATCTGCAATGGCGAAATCAGAGATTTCTCCTTCAAGTTCTTTCTCGGTGATTAAAAATTTACATTCACCAGTTGTAGGGTCAACAGCTTCTATGCCCGCATCATCATTTAATTCATAATAATGGCTTACATCTCCTACAAGAATTCTCTTAAAATTTTCATTCCAATATAGGTCAGTGACAGGATTTTTTCCACAAAGAGTAATAGTATTAACAATATTATCAATCATTTCTCCTCTGATAAAAATAATCTCGCC
>CAZQJX010000188.1:0-3499 GCA_964592965.1 uncultured bacterium | reverse complement strand
CAGGTGGAATATTCAATATGAGCCCAAATGACCACGAGGGATTAACCAAAGACGCATTTGTAATGGTGCGGATAAAGAATGGAGATTGGGAGCTGATCAAAGAGTAATGCGAGTTTAAAAGAAAAGGGGGCGGAGCAAAAGGCTCCAGCCTCCTTTTCTTTATCTTTTACCAATGGGCTGGGAACAACAATTAGCGCAGTATCTGGTTACTGGCATAACCACAGGAGCGGTTTATGCTCTTATTGCCTTAGGTTTTACCATTATTTACAACTCCACCGAGATTATTAATTTTGCTCAGGGCGAGTTTGTTATGCTGGGTGGGATGCTGGCAGTAAGTGTTTTGAGCTGGCTAGGAGTTCCTCTTTGGCTGGCAGTGATTTTAGCCATTATCTTTACGATTATCATTGGGCTTGTTTTTGAGCTTTTAGCAATTCGCCCTGTTCGCCAGCCTTCAGTGATTAATTTGATTATCATCACTATTGGTGGGTCTATCTTACTCAAAGGCTTGGCAATGGTTATTTGGGGCAAGGACCCGCATCCTTTGCCTGCTTTTTCTTCTCAGGGACCTTTTAAAATTTTAGGAGCAAGTATTACCAGTCAGAGCCTGTGGGTTATGGGCGGAACTTTGATTGCGGTTTTGGGGCTGGAGTTGTTTTATAAATTTACTATTACAGGCAAGGCGCTCAGAGCCTGCGCATTTAATCCTCGTTCTGCTCAGCTTTGTGGAATTAGCGTTAAGCGAATGGTTCTTTTTAGCTTTGGCTTGAGTGCATTTTTAGGAGCTTTTGCAGGAGTGCTGGTTGCTCCTATAACATATACTGCTTATGACATAGGCACAATGCTTGGTTTAAAAGGATTTTGCGCTGCTATTTTAGGAGGGCTGGGTTCAAATTTAGGCGCGGTTGTGGGCGGAGTTTTAATCGGAATTGCTGAGTCTCTTTCCGCTGGATATATATCAAGCGGATACAAAGATGCGGTTGCCTTTTTGATTATGCTTTTGGTGCTTTATCTTCGTCCTGCTGGAATTTTGGGGAAAAAGGTGGAAAAGGTCTGATGAAAAGGGATTGGATTATATGGTTCTTTTTGGCAATAGCAGTTGTGGTAGCGCCTGTTTTTATTAAAAATCCTTATTACTACTCTATATTAATTTTTGTTGCTATAAATGGAATAGTGGTTTTGGGATTAACCTTACTTATGGGCTATGCAGGGCAGATTTCTTTGGGTCAGGCAGGATTTTTCGGACTGGGAGCTTATCTTTCTGCCATTTTTACTGTGCATCTTCATTTAAACCCTTGGCTGGCAATGCTTCTTGCGCTGGTTGGGACAGTTCTTGTCGGATTTGTATTGGGGATTCCCACGCTGAGATTATATGGGCATTATCTGGCAATGGCGACATTGGGACTGGGTATTGTTTTGCAAATCATTTTTAAAGAAGAGGTTGAAATCACTGGCGGTCCCAGCGGGATAGGCGGAATTCCTTATCTTAAGCTTTTTGGTCTGGAATTTTCCAATGACCATCGCTATTATTTTCTTTGCTGGGCGTTTATGCTGGTTCTTTTAGGAATTTCAATTAACCTTATTCACAGCAGGATTGGAAGGGCGATGCGTGCTGTTAGCCAGAATCAAATTGCTGCTTCTAGCCTGGGAGTATCAGTTAACTGGCTAAAAATATTGATTTTCTCGTTGAGTGCTGGATATGCTTCTATTGCCGGGAGTCTTTATGCTCATTATTTTACTTTTATCAATCCCAGTCCGTTTGGGTTTATGGCATCAGTAAAGTTGGTGGCGATGGTAGTGATTGGCGGAAGTTTAAGCATTTGGGGCGCGCTTCTCGGAGCAGGATTATTCACTGCTCTTCCTGAGCTTCTTGTTGTATTTGAAGATTATGAAATGATTATTTACGGGTTGATTTTGATTCTGGTCATAATGTTTGCACCTCAGGGGCTTGCCGGTATTGCTAGGAGGCTGGCAGATAAACTTCGTCCTGCAAGGAGAAAAGTAGATGCTCAGGCTGGTTGAGGTAAGGAAGAATTTTGGCGGACTGAAAGCATTAAAAGGAGTTAGTTTTGAAGTAGGTGAAAGAGAGATTCTTGGATTAATTGGTCCCAACGGTGCGGGCAAGACCACGCTTTTTAATATCATTGGAGGAATTCTTACACCAGATGGGGGAAGGATTTATTTTAGGGAAAAAGAAATCACTGCTCTTGCTCCTCACAAAATCGCTCGTATGGGGATTCAGCGCACCTTTCAGAATTTAGCTATTTTCAAAGAGATGACTGTGCTGGAGAATTTAATGGTTGGAAATCATCTTTTGGGAAAAGCTGGATTTTTTTCTGCCATATTTAAGCTCCCTTGGGAGAGAAAGGAAGAGAAAGAAATTCGCAGGCGTGCTGGGGAAGTTTTGGAAGAGATAGGTTTGAAGGAATTTGCCCATTTTCCAGCTTCCAGTCTTCCTTTTGGCAAGATGAGACTGCTTGAGCTAGGAAGGGCGCTTTGTGCCAATCCTTTGCTCCTTTTGCTTGATGAGCCAGCCAGTGGATTGAATCAACGGGAAACAGAGGAACTTTCGCGATTTCTTCATCTTCTTCGAGAGAAGAACATCACCTTAATGATTATTGAGCATGATATGGATTTGGTGATGCAGATATGTGATAGGATAATTGTTTTGGACCAAGGGGAAAAGATTGCTGAGGGCAGTCCTCGTGAGGTTCAAAAAGACCCAAAGGTTTTAAAGGCGTATCTTGGAGAAGAGGAATGGTATAAGGGTTTAAGAGGTGCTTAAGGTAAGGAACATATCAAGTTTTTATGGAGAGATTCAGGCTCTCAGGAATGTTTCGCTTCATATTCAGCGAGGAGAGATTGTCTGCCTTATAGGAGCAAATGGTGCGGGCAAAACCACACTTCTTAACACCATTTGCGGACTGCTTGTTCCTAAAGAAGGCGAGATTGTTTTTGAAGATGTGCCCATTCAGGGAAGGAGCCCAGAGGAGATTGTTCAGTTAGGTATATCACAGGTTCCAGAAGGCAGACAGGTATTTTCTCATCATACGGTTAAGGAGAACCTTGAGCTGGGGGCTTATTTTCGGTATCGCCGGGAAGCGAGGTCAGAAATCAAAAAAGATATGGAGCGGGTTTATGAGCTTTTTCCTATTTTGAAAGAGAGGAGCAAACAGCTGGCTGGAACTTTAAGCGGTGGTGAACAGCAGATGCTGGCTATTGGAAGGGCGCTTATGTCCAAGCCTAAGCTCCTGCTTTTAGATGAGCCGTCAATGGGTCTTGCTCCTTTGGTAATGCAGGAGATTTTTAAAACTCTTCTCAGGTTAAGAGAGCAAGGGACAACCATTTTGTTAGTGGAGCAGAACGCAAAGGCAGCACTAGCAATTTCTGACCGTGCTTATGTTCTTGAAACAGGAAGATTGGTTCTTCAAGGAGATGCCCAAGAGCTGATTAATGACCCTGAGGTTAAAAGAGCTTATCTGGGCAAGGATTATAAGGAAAT
>CAZQJX010000187.1:0-3525 GCA_964592965.1 uncultured bacterium | reverse complement strand
TCATAATTTTGGGCAGTCTCAAATGCTTTTTTTAAAAGCTCGTCAATTTTTCCCTTATTCATCTTTTGCTCCTTTTTATCTTTGGGTTTTAAAGCATAAAAATTTTATTCTGGGGAATAAAAAATTTTAGTTTAAATTCTTTATACTATATATTTATCAAAACTCATTTCATAATAATTTTTTTCAACTAAGTCAAGTAATTTACCTTACTGAGATTTTGCCAAGCGAACAGGGTTGTTTCTTGCTTCGCCTTTCCGGCTTTAAAACCAAACAACAACCAAACCTCACTCTTTTTATCCGCCACAAATTTCCCGATTCCAGCGGATGCCTTCTTCCAGCATCGCTCGGTAGTTTTCTAAAGGAACATAATTGGTGACAGAATTACCGCTTCCCAGACAATACCTTCCCTCTCTTCCGCACACTTCAAGAATTTCTCTTGTGCGCTTTCTTACTTGCTCTGGCGTTCCTCTTGCCAGAATATCAACATCTACTCCACCAAGAATGGCAACCTTATCCCGATACTTTCTATATGCTTCTTCCACAGGAAGAATGCCATCCTGAAAGGAATGCCAACCATCAATTCCCACTTTTTCAATCTCGTCTGGAATTATTGGCTCAACCTTTCCGCAGGAATGAAAAAGAAACAGTTTATTATGCTTGTGGCAGGCTTGCGCAATTCGCTGGTGCCGAGGGATAACCCATTTGCGGATTAGCTCAGGTGAAATCATCGTCTGCGTTTTAAAGCCCATATCTTCAGCATAAAAGATTGCTCCTACTGCAGGATGGCTGGCAGATAAATCAACCGCCCATTCTGTCACCACCGTGAGGCGCTCAAAAAGCTCTTCTACCAGGTTCGGCTCTTTAATGCAGGCAATGGCAAAGTTCTCAAAGCCCATAAGCCATTTAATTGCCTCAAAAATTCCCATAATAAAAGCAATAATTTTCATCCCCTTAGGAAGCTTGGATGCAAGATAGTCAAAAGCAACAAGGCTGATCTGATCCTTTGAAGTAGGCCAAGGGT
Source organism: uncultured bacterium (assembly GCA_964592965.1). GTDB lineage: Bacteria > RBG-13-61-14 > RBG-13-61-14 > RBG-13-61-14 > DRUE01 > CAZKMM01. The sequence goes on along the minus strand of CAZQJX010000187.1, from coordinate 2,504 downwards.
AGCTTTCCATCTCTTCCCAAGAAGTGATCAAACCTTTATGCTCATCCTGCCAGAATCGTGTGGTGCCCAAAGGAGCGGTATCTTCCTCTGGTCTCATTGGCGTGAGCCGAAGAGGAACAAGGGGAAGGGCAGTAACATAATCATATCCAACAGTCTGGGCAAACTTTAAGCTTAAATCTAGGATTTTCATTCCCAAGATAACTTTTTCCTGAGAAGGCTCCTCGTCCCAAGAGAGAAAGTCCAGGCTTTTGGGAATTTCAAAATGCTCATCGCATACCTCTTGCATAACCTCAAAGTCCACCGCCAGCTCAATAATGGGCACAGGTCCTTCTTTCTCCTCGCCCTTTATCACCCGAACCAATCGGTCAAAATCGGGCTGAGATTGATACTTTAAATCCCAAACCATTGCTCTCCTCCTTTTGAAATTTAATTTAATTCTATTGGAAAAATACATATTTGACAAAAAATCTTGACTATATTATTTTATAAAGCTCAAAAGTTGCCCTTTCATTTGTCTTGAGAGGAGTAAATGGCAATTTTAGCAAAACAGCTTTTACCCTTCCGAGAGTTTTTAAATCAACTAAAAGGAGGTTTTAAATGAGCGAGATAGTTAATGCTTTAGACAAAATTGGATTGTGGGGCTCGCCTTTTCTCGCTGTTTTTGGACTATTCGTGGCATATATGCTTTTTCTCTGGATAAAACGCCAGCCAGATGGCACAGAGAAAATGAGAAAAATCGCCAATATGATTTATGTGGGTGCAATGACCTTTTTGCGAAGGGAATATTCTTACATTGCAATTTTTGAGGTGGTGGTTTTTGCTTTTCTTGCTTGGAAAATTTCAATTTACACTGCGATATTCTTCCTTTTGGGCGCAAGCTGTTCTATGTTTGCGGGCTGGTTCGGAATGACCGCTGCTACTCGTGCAAATGTCCGCACCAGTTGGGCTGCTAATCAAAAGGGGCAGGCTGATGCGCTAGAAACAGCTTTCCGTGGCGGTGCGGTTATGGGCATTAGCGTTGCTAGCCTGGGTCTTTTGGGAACCGGGGTTCTCTTCCTGATTTTCAGGCATTGGGAAGGAGCAAAAATTTTAAGACACGCTCTTAGTGCTGCGGATATAAACGGCTTTGCAATGGGCGCAAGCTCCATTGCTCTTTTTGCCCGTGTGGGCGGTGGAATTTACACCAAAAGCGCAGATGTCGGCGCTGACCTGGTAGGAAAGGTAGAGGCGGGCATTCCTGAAGATGACCCAAGAAACCCCGGAGTTATTGCCGATAATGTCGGCGACAATGTCGGCGATACCGCAGGAATGGGCGCAGATATATTTGAATCTTATGTCGGCTCCATTATTGCAACCATAGCCATTGGCGCAACCTGGGCTTATACCAAAGATAAAATGATTTACTTTATGGGCTTGCCAATTTACCTCGCTGCCATAGGCTTGATTTCAAGCTTTATTGGCATTATCTCCATCCGATGGCTCAAGCGGATTAGCCCGCAGGCTGCGCTCCGCTATTCAATGATTATCGCCGCAGTGATATTTTTAATTGCCTCTTGGGCATTTATTCGTGCTTTTGGCTTGAATGAGCATCTGGCAAAAGAAGGCATTAAAAATGCCAACATCTTCTGGGCAGTTTTCAGCGGGTGTTTGGTAGGAATTATTATCGGCTTGATTACCGAATATTACACCTCGTATAAACCGATAATCAAAATTGCCGAAGCCAGCCAAACTGGCGCTGCCACTAACATCATTTACGGACTGGCAGTAGGAATGGAAAGCGTGGCTTTGCCAGTGATTTTTATCTGCATTGCTATTTTCCTTGCTGACCATTTTGCAGGACTTTATGGTATTGGTATTAGCGCAGTTGGTATGCTTGCCACGGTTGGAATTAGTATGAGTGTGGACGCTTACGGTCCTATTGCGGACAATGCTGGCGGAATAAGTGAGATGAGCGAGCTTGGTCCTGAAACCCGTGCTATTACCGATAGCCTAGATGCTCTTGGAAATACCACTGCTGCCATTGGAAAAGGTTTTGCCATAGGTAGCGCCGCGCTTACTGCACTTGCCCTTTTCTCTGCCTACAGCCAGGCAGTGAATATTAAAGCAGCTAACATAAAGGAGCTGGTAGTGGATATCACCCAAGCAAGAAGCGTGATCGGGCTTTTCATTGGTGCCATTCTTCCTTTCTTCCTTGCTTCACGCACGATGCTGGCAGTGGGAGCAGCAGCAGAGGATATGGTCAATGAAATTCGCAGGCAGTTCCGAGAGATTGAGGGGCTGATGGAAGGAAAGGCAGACCCAGACCCGGCAAGATGCGTGGACATTGCTACCAAAGGCGCACTCAAGAGAATGATTGTACCTGGCGTGACCGCGGTTTTGGCTCCGGTAGTGGTGGGATTCTTCCTTGGTCCTATTGCTCTGGGCGGAATGCTCGCAGGAGCAACTGCTACTGGTGTTATGCTTGCGCTAATGATGGCAAACGGCGGTGGTGCTTGGGATAATGC
>CAZQJX010000186.1:0-3528 GCA_964592965.1 uncultured bacterium | reverse complement strand
ATTGTCTATGGTGCTATCATTAAGGTCAAAGATGGTCAGAAGGTCAAACCCGGAACACTCATTGCTGAGTGGGACCCGTATTCCACTCCCTTCCTTACCGAAGTGGCAGGAAAGGTTAAGTTCGGCGACATCATTGAGCATGTGACAATGGAAGAGCAGACAGATGAGCGCACCGGTTTGAGCACCAAAGTGATTATTCCTTCCAAGCGAACTGACCTTCAGCCGAGAATATCAATTAAGGACGAGCAGGGAAGAACCATCAAGATTCCCGGCTCAACTAATTATGCCCGTTATTATCTGCCCATTGGTGCGCATTTGGTTGTTCAGGAAGGGCAGGAAGTTGATGCAGGAGATGTTATTGCCAAGATTCCACGAGAGACCGCCAAGACCAAGGATATTACAGGTGGTCTTCCCAGAGTGGTTGAGCTGGTAGAGGCTCGTCGTCCCAAAGAGGCAGCGATTATCAGCGAGATAGACGGTGTGGTTGATTATGGTCCTGAGCAAAAAGGAAAGCGAACCATTATTGTCAAGCCTAAGGTGGGTGAGCCAAAGGTTTATTACATTCCTAAAGGTAAGGCTTTAGCTGTTCACAAAGGAGATTATGTAAAGGCTGGTGATAAACTTACCGAAGGTTCGCCCAATCCGCACGATATTCTCAGGATTAAGAAAGAAAAAGAGCTTGGTAAATTCTTGGTTGACCAGGTTCAGCAGGTATATAGGCTTCAGGGAGTGCGTATTAATGACAAGCACTTTGAAGTGATAATCAGGCAGATGCTCAAACGGGTAAAGATTGTTGACCCTGGCGATACTGACTTTTTGGTTGGCGACCTTGTGGATAAATTCCAGTTCCGCAAAGTTAATGAAGAGATAATCAAAAAGGGCGGAAAACCCGCAACTGCTGAGCCAACTCTTATCGGCATAACCAAAGCTGCGTTAATCACAGATAGCTTTATCAGTGCTGCCAGCTTCCAGGAGACAACCAGAGCGCTTACCGAAGCTGCGGTTTACGGCAAGACCGACTATCTGCGAGGGTTAAAAGAGAATGTTATTGTCGGAAGATTAATCCCGGCTGGAACTGGAATGGAGAAATATAAAGATATTGATATTGAGATTGCCAGCGAGGAAGCAGAGGCTGAAAGCATAAAGGGTTGACAAATGGCAAAAGATTCATAAACTAATAAACTCAAACAATCATAAAAAAAAAGAGGGAAGGAAAAGATGCCAACCATTAATCAGCTGGTAAGGAAAGGAAGGAAGAAGGTTGTTAAGCGGAGCAAATCACCTGCTTTGCAGGGCTGTCCGCAGAAGAGAGGAGTTTGCGTGCGTGTGACCACGATGACTCCGAAAAAGCCCAATTCTGCTCTGAGAAAAATTGCTCGTGTCAGATTGACAAATGGTATAGAGGTGACTGCCTATATTCCTGGCATTGGTCATAATCTTCAGGAGCACTCGCAGGTTTTGGTAAGAGGCGGTCGTGTTAAGGATTTGCCGGGCGTGAGGTATCACATAATTCGTGGTGCTCTTGATGCAGCTGGTGTTGAGGGCAGAAGGCAGGCAAGAAGCAAATATGGAGCTAAAAAGCCCAAGTAAAGGGGTGAGGGAAAATGCCGAGACGAGGAAAGGTTCCAGAGAGAAAGCTAACGCCAGACCCGGTTTATAAAGACCCGCAGGTGACCAAGTTTATTAACTGCATAATGCGAGAGGGTAAAAAGAGCAAGGCGGAGAAGATATTTTATCAGGCGATGGAGATAATCAAGGAGCGAACCAAGCAAGACCCTCTTGAGATGATGAAAAAAGCGATAAAAAATGTCAGCCCTGTTTTAGAGGTCAAGAGCAGGCGTGTAGGTGGAGCCAACTATCAGGTTCCTGTTGAGGTTCCGCCTAAAAGGCAGGAATCACTTGCTATTCGCTGGCTGATTCAATTTGCCAGAGAGCGACCTGAACATACAATGGCAGAGAGGCTGGCGCTGGAGATAATAGATGCGGTTAATAATCGTGGTGGTGCAATAAAAAAGAGAGACGAAGTTCATAGAATGGCAGAAGCTAACCGTGCTTTTGCTCACTATCGCTGGTAGTTGGGGAAGAGATGAGGGCGGTTGCGGAGAAAATAGCAGTGGCAAGGCAGATTCCCATAGAGAGGATTCGCAACATTGGTATTATGGCGCATATTGATGCTGGGAAAACCACAACCACCGAGCGAATCCTCTATTATACAGGTGTGTCTTATCGTATCGGTGAAGTTGATGAAGGTACCACAGTCACTGACTGGATGGAGCAGGAGCAGGAGCGGGGCATAACCATTACCAGCGCAGCAGTTACCTGCTTTTGGAAAGACCACCGAATTAACATAATAGACACTCCCGGTCATGTTGATTTTACAGTAGAGGTTGAGCGGTCGCTCCGTGTTTTAGACGGAGCGATTGCTGTTTTTTGTGCCTATGGCGGGGTGGAGCCTCAATCAGAGACGGTCTGGCGCCAAGCAGATAAATACCGGGTGCCGAGAATTGCTTTTGTTAACAAGATGGACAGGTTAGGTGCTGATTTTAATCGTGTGCTCAAAATGATGGAAGAAAGGCTCGGTGCCACCCCCTTGGCTTTGCAGATGCCGATGGGAGCAGAAGAGAACTTCTCGGGTGTAATTGACCTAATCAAGATGAAAGCCATCATCTGGGATGATGAAACCTTAGGTGCCAGATTTATGGAAATCCCTATTCCAGAGGAGTTTAAAGAAGATGCTCTTCGTGCCAAAGATGAGCTTTTAGAAAAGCTTGCTGAAAACGATGAACAGTTCCTTGACCTTTATTTAGAAGAAAAAGAAATAGATGAGGAGATTATTCGTCAGGCAATTCGTCGGGCAACTTTGAGCTTAAGGCTTTGCCCTGTTCTTTGCGGAGCTGCTTTTCGTAATAAAGGCATTCAACCGCTTTTAGATGCTATTGTTGATTATCTTCCCAGCCCGATTGATATTCCACCAGTAAAAGGCTGGCATCCTAAAACAGGTAAGGAAGAAGAACGCCTAGCAAGCGATGATGAGGCGTTTTGCGCGCTTGCATTTAAGATTCAATCAGACCCGTATGTTGGTTCTTTAACTTATCTTAGGGTTTATTCAGGTCATATTAAAAAAGGACAGGTGGTTTACAATTCCACTCGCAAAAAGCGGGAGCGCATAGGAAGAATTTTAAAGATGCACGCTAATAAGCGTGAAGATATAGATGAAGCTTGGGCAGGAGATATAATCGCTGTGGTCGGGCTGAAAGTGACCAAAACTGGCGATACGCTTTGTCAGGAGAATAAGCCCATTGTTTTGGAATCTATGGAATTTCCCGAGCCAGTTATTTCCATTGCCATTGAGCCCAAGACCCAAAAAGACCAGGATAAGCTCAAAAGCTCCCTTGCCCGCTTGGAAGAAGAAGACCCAACATTTCAGGTGCGATACAACGAGGAGACAGGTCAGACCATTATTGCGGGAATGGGAGAGCTTCATCTTGAGATTATTGTTGACCGACTTCTCCGTGAGTTTAATGTTCA
>CAZQJX010000185.1:0-3603 GCA_964592965.1 uncultured bacterium | reverse complement strand
GATTGGCTCCTGCGATTCTGGCTTCCGCAGTGGCAATAGAAGCAAGCCGAAGAGCACTGGGTCTTCCACCAAAAAAGGAAACTTTTTCCGCACAGTCTCCGCAGGCAAAGATGTTTTCATCAGATGTGCGCATAAATCTATCTACAACAATCGCACCAGTAGGTCCTAGCCTCAAGCCAGCTTTTTTTGCCAGCTCAACATTAGGCACCGTGCCGATGCCAATAATCACAACATCTGCCTCCATAAGCCTTCCGCTTTCCAGCTTGACCCATTCAACATTTTTACCTCCATCAATTGATACCACCTTTTCTCCGGTGCGTAATTTAATTCCTCTTTCTTCAAGGATTTTTTCTGCTTCCTCGCAAAATTCCGGGTCAAAAGCAATCTGGAGACAGTGGGGTAAAATCTCCACAATGCTTACTTCTAGCCCTTCAATCTTTTTGCATTCATCTGCGAATTCTACGCCAATAAATCCCCCTCCAATAATTACCAATCTTTTGGATTTTTTAAGCACCTCAAACATTTTTGAGAGATAAGGAAGGCTTTTATAAACTGGGAAGACATTTTCTTTTTCAAACCCAGGAATAGGAGGCATCATCGGGAGGGAGCCAGTTGCGAGAATTAATCGTTCATACTCAATCTCTTCGCCAGATTTAGTTTTTATTTTTCTTTTTTCTCGGTCAATTTCTAAGACTTCATCAATCATAAGTTCTATATTGTTTTTCTTATAAGGGTCATCGCCCATAATGTTTTTTTCTGGACCACCTAAGGTGCCGAAAATGTAAGGAATTCCACAAGGAATAACTACCTTCTCCTCCTTGCGGATAACAAGAATTTTTTTGTCTGGATAATGTCTGCGGGCTGTAATGGCAGCGGTTAATCCAGCAGCGCTTCCTCCAATTACTACGATTTCTACTTTCTTCATTTTTCACACTCCTTTCTTTAAGAATTTAATATCCTCTCGGTGGGCTTGCCCACGGTGGGAAATCTTTTTTTATTAAAATAAACTAAAAATTATAATTTGTCAATATTTAAATATTTAAAAAAAATTGAACAAAAAGAAAAAATAAATAGCAAAACGTAGGAATGAATCAAATTTTCAAAAGGCGGGAAATAATAACAGGCAAAATATAAAAAAATCTGGTAGCGGGGGGTGGATTTGAACCACCGACCTCCGGGTTATGAGCCCGACGAGCTACCTGGCTGCTCCACCCCGCACCTAATTTCCGCTATTTATATTAACTACTTCGAGCGGTTTGTCAAGAGTTTCAATATGTTTGGTTAGGAATTAACATTTTAAAAAGTTTTTTCGTTCCTTGTTTTTTGTTTTAACAAAATTTGAAGTATAATCATCACAAAGATGGAAGAGTTTGATGTAGTTGTTGTTGGTGGCGGAGTTAATGGCACCGGCATTGCTCGGGACTTAGCTATTCGGGGCTTGAAAGTTTGTTTGATTGAAAAGCGAGACCTTGCCAGCGGTGCCAGTGGTGCTAATTCTGGTATGATTCACGGCGGGCTCCGCTACCTTCTATATGATATAGATACTACCCGCCACTCCTGCCTTGATTCTGGCTATATTCAAAAGATTGCTCCGCACCTTCTTTTCAGAATTCCTTTTATTATGCCTATTCGGCACAAAATAACTGTTCCTTTTTTTGAGACATATTTTGAGGTTTATGATAAATACGCGATTTTAAAAAATGGAATGCCTCACACTCTTTTACGAAAAGAGGAAATCCGCCAGCTTGTGCCCAACATCGCAGATGATGTGGAGTATGCGGTCACTACTGACGAATGGGGCATAGACCCGCAAAGGCTCTGCATTGCCAATGCTCTCAGCGCTAGCGAATATGGGGCTAAAATAAGGCTTTACACTGAGCTAATTGACTATTTGAAAGACCCGCAGGGAAATATCATTGGCGTGCGTGTGCGTGACTCGCAAGGTGAAAAAGACATTCGCGCTCGGATAGTTATGCAGGCAACTGGTCCTTGGATTATGCAGACCAGCGCCAAAGCTGGTGTTGAGGTAAAAATTCGCCCTGGCAAAGGCGTGCACATAACTTTTGACCGAAGGCTGGTTAATTACAGCGTGATTTTGACGATGATTGACGGCAGAGCTAGCTTCATTATGCCTCACCAGAACACAACCATTCTAGGCACTACTGATGACGATTATTACGGAGACCTTGATGACCTGAGAGTAACTGAAGATGAGATTGAATACCTGCTTCAGGGCGCAGAGCGATACCTTCCGGGAATCCGACGAGCAAGGATGATTCGTGCTTGGGTGGGAATTCGCCCCACACTTTTTGCCTGGGGAAAGAATGAAGATGCGCTCAGCAGAGACCACAAGGTATTTGACCACGAGCTTGAAGATGGAGTTAAGGGCATCATTTCCATTGCTGGTGGAAAGCTGGCAAGCTACAGGTTGATGAGTGAGGAAGCGTCGGATTTGATTTGTAAGAAATTGGGCATTGATGCTCGCTGTCAGACACATTTAATTCCTCTTCCTGGCGGAGAGAAAGAGGTTTCTGCTAAAGAGCTGGCAGGTAAATATGGTGTGTCTGAATACGCAGTTCACAGGATGATTGCTCGGCACGGAGCAAGGAGCGAGGAGATTTTAGAATTGACCAGAGAAAAGCCCGAGCTTAAAGAAATGGTCTGCCTTTGCGAGCCTGTGCTTGCCTGCGAGCTGGTTTATTGCATACGGAAGGAATGGGCAAAAAGCCTCACTCAGCTCCGCAACCGCACCAGGCTGGGAACAGGTCCTTGTCAGGGGACAAGATGTGCAATTCGTGCCTGTGCGGTTCTGGCAAAAGAGCTGGATATGAGCGCAAAAGAAGCTGAGGAGGAGCTGGTGGAATTTTTGGAAAGGCGCTGGAGGGGTAATCGCCCTGTGCTGGAAGGAGCCACACTTGCGCAGGAAGAATTAAATCAGGCAGGTCATTTTCTGGTTGGAAATCTTCACAGCCTTTTGGCGAGAAAATGAAAGAGATTCAAACTGAAGTTTTGATTATAGGCGCTGGTCTGGCGGGAGTGAGTGCGAGCTTAAGTGCACAAGCAGAGGGAAGGGAGGTTTTAATTTTAGCAAAAGATAGTGGAGCAAGTGCGATGAGCTCTGGCGCGCTGGATTTTGCAGGCGACCCTTTGGCAATTCCTTCCAAGCCAGAAAAGTGGTCGCTGGATCAGCGAAAAAACCTTTCGGAAATTATTGAGCGCCTTTCTCATCATCCCTATGGGCTTTTGTTTTCTGATGCAGAGCAAGCCTTTGAGTGCTTAAATCAAGCGCGCAGAATGGTTTTTGGCGATGGATTTTTGGAAGGCGAAGAAGGCAAAAACATTTTTGCTTTTAACCAGCTGGGCACTTTTAAAGCCACTGCTTGGGTTCAAAAAGGAATTTTGAAGGCAAAAGACTTGGAAGGAAAAAAACAGGCAGTGCTTTTTTATTTTAAAGGGCTTAAAAATTTTGACCCAGAATTTTTTGAGCGAAATTTTCTTTACTGGAGCCAGAAGCTTGGCGCAGATTTAAAATTAAAAAAGAAGGAGATTGTGCTGGAGATAAAGCAGGAATTTTCCAGCCTTGAGTTTTCGCGCTGGGCAGAG
>CAZQJX010000184.1:1543-3620 GCA_964592965.1 uncultured bacterium | reverse complement strand
CTTGACAGCTGGTTAAATATGCTTAATAACTATCCGAAAAGAACTAAGGAGGGGAAAAATGGCTGATTGTGTGTTTTGCAAGATTATCTCTGGCGAGATTAAAACCGATTTTCTTTACAAAGATGATGATGTAGTAGCTTTTAAAGATATCAAACCTGCAACTCCTGTCCATTTTTTGGTGGTTCCAACAAAACATATTCCTAATCCCTCTGCCATTAATGATGAAGACCGTGCTATTTTTGGCAAAATGTTTCAGGTGGCAGGAAAGGTGGCAAAGGAGCTGGGTATAGGAGAGAGCGGGTATCGGATGGTGGTGAACATAGGTCCAGATGCTGGGCAGGAGATTTTTCATATTCATATTCATATTTTAGGCGGGAAAAAATTTGGCTGGCCTCCAGGCTAAGGTTTTTCGCTTGACAAGGTGAAATAAATTTGCTCATAATCGGCTAATAATACTTTGACGGAGGGCAGAAAGATGGATTTTCCAAGCGAACTCAAATACTCCAAGACCCATGAATGGGTAAGAATGGAAGGAGAAAAAGAAGTAGTAATTGGCATCACTGATTATGCACAGCAGGAGCTTGGAGATATTGTTTATCTTGAGCTTCCAGAGGAAGGAGATGTGGTAGAAAAAGACAGTGCTTTTGGAGTAATTGAATCTACCAAAGCCACAGAAGACCTTTATGCGCCTGTTTCTGGAACAGTGATTGAAGTTAACACCCCGCTTTTAGACTCCCCTGAAGTCATTAATGAAGACCCATACGGTGATGGCTGGATGATTCGGGTGGAGATTGATGACCAAAGTGAGCTTGATGATTTGATGAGCGCGGAAGATTATATGAAATATATTGAGGAGATTTCTGAATAGAGCCAGAAGTTAAAAAATTCAAATCTTTTTGCCGAGTTTTTATAAGGAGGAGATTTTTTTCTTTTGAGCAAGCTCTTTTTGGTTTTAAATTCATCAGAAAAAGGGGCAACCTGTAGAGCTGAGGAGGAGCGGAATGAAATGGTCGTTTAAAATTGGAAGTATTTTTGGAATTCCCATTCGGATTCATATAACCTTTTTGCTCCTTCTTTTTTTTGTAGCGATTAATCCGCATCGGGGCCTTCTTGGAGGGCTGGTTGGGGTGCTTTTTATTGTTCTGATTTTTATTGGCGTGCTTTTGCATGAGCTGGGTCATTCTCTTGTAGCCCGTCATTTTGGTGCACCTGTTCATGATATTATTCTTCTGCCCATCGGCGGGGTGAGCAGAACTGAGATTCCTGAAGACCCCAAGCAGGAGATTATGATGGCAGTTGCAGGACCTGTAGTAAGCTTAATTTTGGCTTTATTTTTTCTCCTGTTCAGCATTTTATTAGGCTATAATCTTGGCTTTGGGCATTTTCTTGATGCCAAAGCAAAGATTTTAGTTGAGCTTTTTTATGTAAATTTGATGCTTGCGATTTTCAATCTCATTCCCGCTTTTCCAATGGATGGCGGGAGAATATTAAGAGGTATTTTGGCTTTGAGTATGGACCCTGTCCGTGCCACCAGAATTGCAGTAGGCATAGGACAGGCGCTGGCAGTTATTATGTTTTTTGTGGGAATATTCTTTAACTGGTGGCTGGCTTTGATTGCTATTTTTCTTTATTTTGGAGCGGAGACAGAAGAGCAGGGGACAATTTTACGAAAAGTTCTTCATCAAGTTCCTGTGCGGGCGCTTATGCTAGATAAATTTGAGGTGCTCTCTCCAGAAGATGACCTTTCACGAGTTTTAGAGGTTATTTGCCATTCTGCTCAATCTGATTTTCCTGTTATAGAAAATAATCAGCTTGTGGGTATTGTTTCTAAAGAAGTTATTTTTCAGGCTCTGCGCCAGCTTCCCAGTGAGACAAAGGTTAGAGATATTATGATTCGTGAATTTTATCAGACAGAGCCAGATGAGCCTTTGGACCTTGCTTTAAAACATCTGGTTGAAAACAAGGTGGGAGTAGTTCCTGTGGTTGAAGGTGGAAGGCTGGTGGGAATTTTGACTATGGACCAGCTTGCCAAGTATCAGCTTATCTGTGGTGCCCGTCCTCAAGAAAAATTGTCTTT
>CAZQJX010000184.1:0-1443 GCA_964592965.1 uncultured bacterium | reverse complement strand
ATAAGTGCGCCTGGGCTTATTAGTTTTTTATTTTCAATTACCTTTCGGTCAAAGATTTTAAATGCGCAGTTAACATCTTTAGCAGAGATACCAAAAATTTTTCTTATTAAAAAGCTAAAGATATTGCCTAATAATCGGCGGTGAAGGGGGTCGCTTCTTTTTTCCCGAAAGCCGATGACCATAGGGGATTTTTCTAGCTCGGCGATGAATTTTTCCAACTCACTTATTTTGAATTGCTGGTCTGCATCTGTAAAAAATATCCAGCGGAATTTTGCGGAATTAAATCCGCTGATTAAAGCAGAGCCGTAGCCAAGATTTTTTTTATGTTTAATCAATTTAATGTGGGGATTGGTTTGAGCTAGATTTTTGGCAAGCTCAAAGGTGCCATCAGTTGAGCCATCATCAACGATAATTATTTCAAAATTTTCGGCAATTTCGCTTAAAGTTTTCTTTGCTTCTTCAACTACCTGCTTGATATTTTCTTTTTCGTTATGGCAGGGAAGAACAAGACTTATTCCCCCTGTAACCTGAAGCTGGGACTTTTCATTTTTAGAGGAATTAGTCATTTTGTTTAAATTTTAACAATTTTCTTAAAAGGTGAGCAAATAAAGCTAAAGTTATTGTTTTGGGATAAGGCAAAGGAAGATAAGGGGCTCGGAATAAGGATTTTTGAATTGATGCTCTTCATTAGGCTCAATTAAAAGGGCATCGCCCTCACTAATTTCTTCTTCTCTGCCAGCAGTAAATACTCTGCCTTTTCCTTTAAGTACATAAACCTCATGTTCCCAACTATGAGAATGAAGGGGAGTAAAGCCTTTTGGCTTGACCTCAAATATACGCATTATAAAATTCGGCGCTCCTTCTTTTTCACCGATTAAAACCTTTTTCCTCACGCCTCGTGCACCTTGTTCTTTTACTTCTTCCCAATCCAGTTGATTTAAATTTCTCTTTTTCATACTATTCCTTCGCTAATTCCTGGATTTTGCAGTTCCTTGATTATTGCTAGACGATTAATTTGATTGGTGCCTTCGTATATCTGGGTAAGCTTGGCATCACGAAGGCACTTTTCCACCCCCCATTCTCTCAGCACTGCTTCTTCTCCCAAAATCTCCATCGCCATTCTTGAAACCGCTACCGCAGTGTCAGACCCACTGACTTTGGCAAGGCTGGAAAGCTGAACCGCCTGAGAGCGGACCGAAACTGGCACTTTCTTTTCAATTCGCCAGCGAAGGAACCGATAAAGCAAGCCCCAGGGAAATAGGTTGTGAAACCAGGGCTGGCGTCTGAGCCGATAAGGAGAGAGTTTTGCCATCAGCTGTGTGGAGGTCAGCTTGAGAATTTGGGGCACATGCTCAAAGTCAAAATAAAAGGCAGAGTCATAAACTCCTTGACGGGCAAGCTGAATCTGGCGATACATTTCTGCCAGAAGGTATTGCACCTTCT
>CAZQJX010000183.1:0-3661 GCA_964592965.1 uncultured bacterium | reverse complement strand
TAACCAACCATCTGCACCATCCGCAAAATCAGCTTTTGCTTCATCATTGAATTGAGGATTGTTTTGAACCCAATTTATAATTTCTTCATATTGTGCTATAACTTTTTCGTTGTCTGTTGAAACAAAATCATTTTTATCAAATTCATTTTTTAACCATTTGGTTAATAGGTCCTCTTTTTCTTCTTCTATCTCTTTTTTAACCCAATCAATAATTAAAACCTTTTTATTTTTTATATATTCCTTTAATTTATCCCAAAAAGAAGGTACTAAATCAAAAGCATAAAAATTTCTATATGCCTCAATAAGAACACTGGTATCAACTAAATAAACAAACTTCATCAAACAATTAATCCCCTTCTTTTAAGGTAAGAAATATATTTATCAAAAGTTCTTCCATAAAGACCAGTTAAACGAAAAGCCTCAGAATATAATAATTTACCTTCTTCAACTGCTATAGCTACTGCTGTTGCAAACTTTTCGCCCACACGTAGGTCCTGATTTTTGTAAAAATCTCCTCCTACCTTTTTAATTTTTTTCCTCTCTTTTCTTAAATATTCTTTGTAAAATTCTAAAAATTCGCTTTTCTTAATTAACTTAAGGTCTAATGCCCTTCTAGCAATAACAATTTCACTAACTTTAAATTTTCTGGCAATTTCTTGAAAAGGTTCTTTGGTAGTAAATACAAAACTCCATAGGTTCAATAACTCTTCTTTTGGAACGAGAAATTCGGCAGCAACCTTATTACATATAATCTCTATTGGGTCATCTGCCGGGAACAATTCTCGCAAATCAAAAGAAGCGCTTACTCCATAAAATATGTGGGCTAACTCATGAGCTAGAGTAAACATTTGAGCTGCTAGAGCATCGGAACTATTAACAAACACAAAAGGGGCATAATCATCTACTAAAACAAAGCCTCTAAATTCTTCAGGGTTTAATTTGCGGTGAGGGTTATTTTCAACAACGCTATTAAACACAACAAAAATTCCAATTTTTTGCATTTCATTTCTTAAGAATTGAAGAGCATCTTTCCAAGAAGAAAGTTTAGAAGCCCAGTTTTTTTCAAAGCCAAGAGTTTCTCTTATTTTTTGAGCTACAAATTCTGCTGTATCACCTAATTTGACAGAATTTACATAAGGAAGCGGACTATATCCCTCTTCAATTAGAAATTCTTTAATCCACTCCTGTCTTCTTTTTATTATTTTAACAGTGTCTAAAAGTTCTAAACTTGGTTTCCTTGGAAGCTCTTTATAAGTGCGAAAATGAGTAAAAGGAAGCTTTTCTTCTGGCGGTTGTCTCAAAAAGAAAAATCCAAAAGGTGTATAAGTAGCTTTAGCAAAAGATTTTAACTGGTTTAATGTTGGTTTAAGTTCACCCGAAAGCCAACGTTTTATTTGGGGAAATCTTTTTTCCAACTCATCCGGACTACGATTAGAGCGTTCCAATGCCCACTGTAAAATCTCGATATTAACAGAAACTCTTCCCATTTTGTCTTAATTTATCTGAATCATACTCATTGAACAAAATCATAATCTTCAAAATCAGGAAGTTCTTGTTTTAAGAACTCTTTGAGCTTTTTTAAAAGCCTTGCTTCTATCTGCCTCACCCTCTCCCTACTGATTCCAAATTTCTGTCCAATCTCTTGAAGAGTAAGCGGGTTCTCTGCTAAAAGCCTGTGGTCAAATATGTAAAGCTCTTTTTCTGCCTTTTCTTTTACCAGCTTTTTTCTGAACTCTTTGAGCTTGCGGGTGATAATATCTCTGAACTCAGCCTCTGCCAGCGCCTCATCAGCTCCTGGAGAATCATCTGCTAGAACCGCTCCCAAAGTCTGCTTGCCGTCATCAGTAACTGGGCTCTCCAGCGACTCCTCAGGATTGCTTAACCTAAGCTCCATCTCCTCAATCTCATCTTCACGAGCGGAAAGGCTCTCTGCCAAAAGACTGGCTGTGGGCTTAAAGCCTAAAGCCTCAAGCCTTTCCTTCTCTTTTTTTAAGTTAAAAAACAACCTGCGCTGTGCCTGAGTGGTGCCAATCTTTACCAACCTGTAGTTCTCCATCAAAAACTTAAGAATATAAGCCCGAATCCAAAAAGACGCATAGGTGCTAAAACGAATTCCCCGATAAGGGTCAAATTTCTTTACTGCCTGCAGTAGCCCGAGATTTCCCTCTTGAATCAAATCAAGAAGGTCGGTCCAGTGCCTCTGATACTCAAGCGCAATCTTTACCACCAAGCGAAGATTAGCTAAAACCAGCTTCTGAGCAGATTTGATATCGCCCTTTTCTTTGTATCGCTTGGCAAGCTCTATCTCTTCTTCCTGCGATAAAATCGGATGACGGCGAGCCTCTGCCAAATACCGCTGAAGCGGTGGAAGCTTATCCAGCCCGCCAGGCTTCTCATATACCGCAATGCTCGGCGCCTGCTCTGAAGCCACTTCAGGAACCTTTGCCTCTAGCGGTGCCAGCCCTTGTCTTTTCTTCCTTCCCTTTGCCATAGCCTGATAGTTTATTATAACCAATATTGACAAAAGAAAAAGGTATTTTTATACTTCTCAGCTTTTTTAAAAGCCTCTTTCTCAAACTCTGAATAACCTTGCAATAATGATAATAAATCTGCGACCTTGTCCAGCCAAGCTCTCTGGCAAGCTCACTGAAACTCTTTCCCTCCCAAAAATGACCATAAATTATCCTTTGAGATTCATAAGGAAAACGGGAAAGAAGCTGATGAAGTCCGATCCCCTCCAAAAACACATCCCAAGCCAGCTCCGAAAAATAATCGCCTTCCTCTTCATAAATCTGCTCTATAATCTCTGGTAAATAAACACGCTCACGCTGATAAGAACAAAAACTACAAAGATGCTCCTCTAAAGCAGAACAAGGCGAACAACACCTATCCCTCTTGGGACAATCCTGACAAAGCATTACCTATCCCTCCTGCCAGTGGTTGAATCATCTTTTGCCCGAAAAAGCCAAACAGCTCTGTCTAAATCAATCCCACCCCCGCGCCTACAATACCCACCTGTTAAAGCAAAATTCCTTCCCGCCCGAACCAAAACTAGCCGACCAGAAAAACGAGGTAAAAACAAATCACAAAACTCTCTCCTCTGCGACATAGCTATCCTCCTTTTCTCTTTGGCGAAGTTGGAAGTTAACCCCCAAATCTGTTGGCAAATTCGCAAAATGTCTTTTTTATAAAACCCGATTAAGCCCCTCCCCTATTAAACTTTTTGAGATACCACTCTGGCTTTTATTTAGTTTTAGCAGGGACGAATTCTAAACAAACAGTTTGTTTATTCTTCGGAGAAAAAATAATCCATCTCTACCCCATAAAGCTCACATAATGCCATAAGAGCATTTAAGCTGGGAAGATATTTCCCCCTCTCCCACATTGAAAGACTGCTCTTGGTGGTCTTAAAACCAAGCCTCGCCTCCAAAAGCCTGCAGGTAAGAGCAAGAGAATGACCATATCTTTGCCTTAATTCCCGAATCCTCTCTCCTCTAAATTTCATTTTACCACCCCCTTAAATCCCCCAAAATTGGGGGTTGATTTTTGACAACTTAATCAGTGTCTTGCATAAAATCTTCTGGCTTTAATTAATAACTTTCTGATTATTAAGCAATTTCTCTTTTGCCTTCTCTTTTTTATAAATCACCCAAAATTGGTG
>CAZQJX010000182.1:0-3814 GCA_964592965.1 uncultured bacterium | reverse complement strand
TATTATCACGGATAGGAAATACACTGTTGAACACCGCCTGTAGTCCCTCGTTTTTCCTTTTGTCTGGCGGTGTGTCCATTTGCAAAAATTGTGCATAACTACGCTTTTGAATCTCAATTAAATTGGGCAAATCTATAATCTTGGGAATGGTAGAAAAATCCTTCCTCAGCCTTCCGTTTAAGGCTGACTTCTTCATTGCCTCCTCCTTAGCCTGAGCTGAGCCATTGATTTTTCTTTACCGAGCTTATTTAATCTCTACCTTTGCACCCACACCCTCAAGTGTCTGCTTGATTTTCTCTGCTTCTTCTTTGCTCACACCTTCTTTTACTGTCTGTGGAGCTTTTTCAACCAGCTCCTTGGATTCTTTAAGCCCAAGTCCTGTTATCTTGCGAATCTCCTTGATTACATCTATACGCTTGGGACCAACCTCCTTAAGAATAACCGTAAACTCGGTCTTTTCCTCTGCTGGCTCCGCTGGCGCTGCTCCCGGTGCTCCTGCTACCGCAGCCACTGCAACCGGTGCTGCCGCACTCACTCCATAACGCTCCTCAAACTCCTTGATAAATTGACTCAGCTCAAGCACAGTTAAATTGTCAAAAAACTCAAATACCTGCTCCTTTGTAATTGTGCTCTTCTCTCCCACGGCTCCGTCCTCCTTCCTTTAAATTTTATTGCCCTTCTTTTTCTTTTTTCTCCTTTAACGCATTCAAAAGCCGAGCCATCTTCTCAGGAAGCGCCTTCATTAACAAAAGTAGCTGACGAGGTCCATAAGCTAAATCCTGAGCCAGCTTTGCCAAAAGCTCTGTTCTGCCCGGCAGTCGGGAAAGCTCAACAACTGATTCAGGTCCCACCTTCCTGCCTTCAACAACACCACCCTTGAGCTTAAGAACCTCATATTTTTTACTCATCTCCACCAGCGCCTTGCAAAGCTCAACTACATCATCTTTATGCCAGCCGAGCGCAGTGGGACCGTCAAGAAACTCCTCTATGTCCTTAAGCCCGACCTGCTCAGCAACTATTTTCATAAGCGTGTTCTTCACCACCCGAAAGTTTCCACCCTTCTCTTTAATCCTCGCCCTGACCTCGTTTATCTCCTCAACCTTAAGCCCCTGATAGTTAACCGCAACCACACCGGCAATCTGGGTAAATTCCTTCTTTAAATTCTCAACCAGCGCTACTTTTTCTTGCCTTCTCATTTCCAACTCCCTGCAAATTATTGAATTTTAAAGAATTTCCTTTAAAAAAGATGATATAAACCCCCCTTGCTCTCTTGCCCCAAGGTTTTTTAAATTATCCGCTACGAAGCTCCCTTAGGCTTAATGGGTCAATTTTAATCCCCGGACTCATCGTGCTTGATACCGCCACTGATTTAATATAAGTGCCTTTGGCGGTATCAGGCTTGGCTCGCCAGATAGCATCTACCAAAGCGGAAAAATTCTCCAAAAGCTTTTCAGGACCAAAGCTTAATTTTCCAAACGGGCAGTGGACAATGCCTGTTCTATCAACCCTGAACTCAAGCTTTCCTCTTTTAAGCTCTTCCACCGCCTTTTTAACATCAAAAGTAACAGTTCCTGCTTTGGGATTGGGCATCAGCCCCCTTGGACCGAGAATCTTTCCCAGCTTTGAAACCTGGCCCATCATATCCGGGGTAGCAACCGCTTTATCAAAATCCAGCCATCCTTCTTGAATCTTTTTGATCAAATCCTCCGCACCTACATAATCCGCACCTGCCTCCTGAGCCTCCTTTTCCTTTTCTCCTTTGGCAAATACCAGCACCTTGACTGGCTTTCCAAGACCATGCGGAAGCATCACCACTCCCCGAACCATCTGGTCAGCATGCCTTGGGTCAACACCAAGACGAAAATGTGCCTCTGCGGTCTCGTCAAATTTGCACGAGCCCATCTCGCACAAAAGCTTAATGGCTTCCTCCGGAGAATAAAGCTTGGTGCGGTCCACCTTCTCCTTCAGCGCCAAATACCGCTTGCTTCTCGCTGGCATATCTCCCTCCTCAATCAACTACCTGAATGCCCATACTTTTGGCAGTGCCCTCTATGATTTTCATCGCCTTCTGCAAATCCTTGGTATTAAGGTCTGGCATTTTTATCTTGGCTATCTCCTCTATCTGCTTACGAGTGACCTGACCAACAATAACCCTTCCCGGCTCGCTCGAGCCTTTGGCTATTTTTGCTGCCTTTTTCAAAAGCACACTTGCAGGTGGCTTCTTAGTTATAAATGTGAACGAACGGTCCTGATAAACCGTAACTATAACCGGGATAAGAATGCCCGGTTCCTCTTTTGCAGTCAGAGCATTAAACTTCTTGATAAACTCCGCTATGTTCACCCCGTGCTGACCAAGCGCAGGTCCTACCGGCGGAGATGCGGTCGCCTGACCAGCCGGAACCTGTAGCCTTATCTTCGCCATCACCTTCTTCATCTATCTCACCTCAAGCTTTTTCTACCTGAACAAAATCCAGCTCCACAGGCGTCTGCCTGCCAAAAATGCTCACCAGCACCCGAACCTTGCCTTTATCTGGCTTAACCTCATCTACCACACCGCTGAAATTAGCAAAAGGACCATCAACCACTCGCACTAAATCTCCACGCTCAAGCGCCTCTTTGGGCTTGGGCTTTTGCATACCCTCTTTAATCCGTTGGGCAAGCTTCTCAGCTTCCTCATCAGGTATGCTGGGAGCATCCAATGTCCCGCCAACAAATCCAGTCACCTTAGGCGTGCCACGAACAATGCTATAAGTTTCCTCATCCAAAACCATCTGCACCAATATATAGCCAGGGAAATATCTTCTCTGGCTTACTTTACGCTTTCCGTCAACAAGCTCCACCACTTCTTCGCTTGGCACCAGAATCTCACCAAATTTATCTTCAGCGCCTGCCTGCTTTATTCTCTGCTCAAGCGCTTTTTTCGCCTTCTCCTCATATCCTGAGTAGGTGTGAACCACATACCACTTAAGCTGTTTTTCTGCCATTTGGCTTCCTTCCTTTTAGAAAATGAGCTTGATGACGAAGTCAAAAATCTTATCAAAGACCCAAATTATTGTAGTAACTAGTAAAGTCATTAAGATAACAACAAGAGTAGCCCCCTGCAAGTCCCTTCGGTTGGGAAAGGTGACTTTTTTCATTTCTACTATTACTTCCATTCCGTAGTCTTTTATTTTCTGATTTCGCAGGCTGAATTGAACAGCGCCAAAGCTGAGCGCCAGCGCTAGAATTCCCATCCAGCTTGTTATAGGCATACCAGCAAAAGTCTGATAAGGAATAGCAAGCTCCGCTACACTGGAAAATAACTTCCAAAGAACATACCACAAAACCAGTCCTAAAAAATATAAGCTTGCAGAAAAAATCTTTTCGTTGGTCATAAACATCTCTGGGCTCCTGGTTAGATGGCAGGCCAGGAGGGACTCGAACCCCCAACCGCCGGATTTGGAGTCCGGTGCTCTACCAGTTGAGCTACTGGCCTGTTAGCGTTCATCTTATCTCCTTGTGAAGGGTGTGCTTTCGGCACCACTTGCAGTACTTTCTTAATTGAAGCCTATCTGGCGTATTTTTCTTGTTCTTCTCAGTTGTATAATTTCTTCGCTTACATTCTGTGCACGCCAGTGTAATCACTATCCGCGCTTCTTTTGCCATCTTTTTCTATCCGCTTCTTAATCCAAAATCTCAGTCACTACTCCTGCACCAACGGTTTTACCACCCTCTCTTATCGCAAAACGCAATCCCTCCTCCATCGCAACAGGCACTAGTAACTCTATCTCTAAATTAACATTATCTCCGGGCATAACCATCTCAACCCCTTCCG
>CAZQJX010000181.1:0-3876 GCA_964592965.1 uncultured bacterium | reverse complement strand
CCCAGAATCGTTCCCAAAAACTTCTCTTTCATCATCCTGCTAGTCGGACAGATTTTTTCTCAAAAAGAATTTTTCTAAGAAACTGCCCGGTGTATGATTCTTTTACCTCAGCGATTTTTTCTGGCGGACCTTCTGCGACAATGTATCCGCCTTCATCACCGCCCTCAGGACCGAGGTCTATAATCCAGTCTGCGGTTTTAATCACCTCAAGGTTGTGCTCAATGACAATTACTGTGTTGCCCTGCTCAACCAGCCTGCGGAGCACATCCAGCAGTTTCTGGACATCTGCATAGTGAAGACCTGTGGTTGGCTCATCTAAAATATAAAGGGTTCTTCCGGTAGCGCGCTTGGAAAGCTCTCTGCTCAGCTTAATTCTCTGCGCCTCTCCGCCAGAAAGAGTGGTTGCGGGCTGACCGAGCTGAATGTATCCCAGCCCCACATCCTTTAGAGTCTGAAGCTTGGAACGAATTGGCGGAACATTATAGAAAAATTCATAAGCCTCATCAACGGTCATTTCCAAAACTTCAGCAATGTTTTTGCCTTTGTATTTTATCTCTAGCGTTTCACGATTATACCTTTTCCCACCGCAGACATCGCAGGTGACATAAACATCAGGAAGAAAATGCATTTCTATTTTAATCATTCCATCTCCCTCGCACGCCTCGCATCTTCCGCCTTTGACATTAAAGCTGAATCTTCCCGGCTTGTATCCGCGCAGGCGCGCCTCAGGGAGCTGGGCAAAAAGCTCGCGGATGGGAGTAAAAGCACCTGTATAAGTGGCAGGGTTGCTTCTCGGCGTGCGACCAATGGGGGATTGGTCTATATCAATCACGCGGTCAATATGCTCTATTCCGCTTATGCTCCGAATTTTTCCCGCTGGCTCCTTGCTCCCATATAATTTTTGGGCAAGAACACGATAAAGAGTGTCAATAACCAAAGTGCTTTTTCCGCTTCCGCTCACCCCGGTCACGCAGATGAAAAGACCGAGCGGAAAACGAACATCTATGTTCTTGAGATTGTTCGCCTGACATCCTCGCAAAATAAGCCATTTTCCGGTGGGCTTTTTCCTCTCCTCAGGAACAGGTATCTCCAGCCTTCCGGAAAGATAGGCGCCGGTAAGGGATTTTTCGCTCTGCATAATCTTTTCCGGCGGTCCCTGGGCAACCACCTCTCCGCCAGCAACACCAGCGCCAGGACCCATATCAATCACCCAGTCAGCGCTTCTTATAGTTTCTTCATCGTGCTCAACCACAATCACAGTGTTTCCGAGGTCTCGGAGCTGAAGCAGGGTGTCAAGAAGCCTGCGGTTATCTCTGGGATGAAGCCCAATGCTCGGCTCATCAAGAATATAAAGCACACCAACCAAGCGGGAGCCAATCTGCGTGGCAAGACGAATGCGTTGACCCTCACCACCAGAAAGGGTGGCGCTGGCGCGGTCTATGGTTAAATAGCCCAAGCCAACATTGAGCAAAAACTGAAGGCGCTCACGAATCTCTTTGAGAATTCTGCGGGCAATCTCCATTTCCTTGGGGCTTAAGAGAAGATGGTCAAAAAACTCCTTGGCAGATTTGATGCTCATTGCCGAGATTTCAGCAATGTTCTTGCCAGCAACCTTGACAAAAAGCGCTTCTTTGCGAAGACGGGCACCACCGCATTTTGGGCAGGGACGAAGGCTCATATATCTTCTCAGCTCTTCTCTTACTGCTTCGGATTCGGTCTCGTGATACCTTCGGTCTAGGCTGGGAATAATGCCCTCAAAAGGTCGCCAGTCGCGCCAGACACCATCGGAAAAGTTAATGCGAAATTCCACATCTTCATCGCCTGAGCCATAAAGAATGGCGTTGCGGACTTTTTTAGGAAGCTTTCTCCAAGGGGTTTTGAGGTCAAAACCATAGTGACGGGCAAGGGAGCGAAGCATATCATTGAAAAATATGGAATGCTTTTTTGCCCAAGGAGCAATGGCGCCATCAGCTATGCTTAAATTGGGGTCTTGGATAATCAGGTCTGGGTCAAAATACATCTTGGTGCCAAGACCATCGCAGGCAGGGCAGGCGCCATAGGGGCTGTTAAAGGAAAAAAGCCTTGGAGAAATCTCCGGATAGCTCACCCCGCAGTCTGGGCAGGCAAATTTCTCGCTGAATGTTAGGGTCTCGCCACTGTCCACCAGCTCTATGCGGACAATGCCATCTGCCTGACGGAGTGCGGTTTCAATGGAATCTGCCAGCCGAACCCTGATTTTCTCCGGCTCCAAAACCAGCCGGTCAACATAAACCTCTATGGTGTGCTTTTTGTTTTTATCTAGCTTGATTTCCTCTTCAAGGTCATAGACCTTTCCATCAATCTTTACTCGGATAAATCCCTGCTTGCGAAGCGACTCCAGCTCCTTACGATACTCACCCTTCCTTCCCCGAACAATGGGCGCAAGAACCGCAAAGCGAGTGCCTTTAGGAAGAGAGAGAATCTGGTCAACAATCTGCTGGACGGTCTGAGATTTTATCTCCTTACCGCACTTATAGCAGTGCGGATGACCCACCCGAGCAAATAAAAGCCGAAGGTAGTCATAAATTTCGGTAACGGTTCCAACAGTTGAGCGGGGGTTTTTGCTGGTGGTTTTTTGCTCAATGCTTATGGCAGGGCTCAAGCCCTCTATGCTATCAACATCGGGCTTGTTCATAAGCTCTAAAAACTGCCGAGCATAGGCGCTTAAAGATTCCACATATCTTCTCTGCCCCTCTGCATAGATGGTATCAAAAGCAAGCGAGCTTTTGCCTGACCCGCTCAAGCCAGTAATCACCACCAGCTTGTTGCGGGGAATTTCTAGGTCTATGTTTTTCAGGTTGTGCTGGCGAGCGCCTCTGATTATAATTTTATCCTCTGCCATTTTTATTAACTTTGTCTTCCCTAGGTCTTATATTGATTTTATCTCTTTTTCAAATTGGTATATTTTATTTTGAATTATTTGATGTTTTTATTATTGATTTTCTTATCAAGCTCTCTCCTTATGCAAATTTATTTTTCTTTAATCTTATTTTTAAAGCGATTTTTTGCTAGCTTTAACGCTAGATTAAATGCTTCTTTTAAACCGGTTTCATCTGCTTTTCCCTGCCAAGCTATATCATAGCCGGTTCCATGACCAGGTGAGGTGCGAACAAAGCTCAAGCCCAAAGTGATATTCACCACCCTGCGAAAATCCAAAGTTTTTAGCGGAGCAATGCCCTGGTCATGATACATTGCCAAAAGCGCGTCAAATTCTCCGCGTCGCGCTCGCCAAAAAGCAGTATCTGCTGGAATTGGTCCTATCACATTCATTCCTTCTCTGCGTGCCTGCTCAATTGCTGGCGCAATAATTTTCATATCCTCGTTGCCGATTTTTCCTGCCTCTCCTGCATGCGGGTTCAAGCCCAGCACGCCCAGCCTAGGCGCACGAATACCAAAATCCCTTTTCAGGCTCTCATTCATTAATTTTAGCTTAATCAATATTTTTTCTGCT
The DNA here is from genome assembly GCA_964592965.1 of uncultured bacterium. GTDB lineage: Bacteria > RBG-13-61-14 > RBG-13-61-14 > RBG-13-61-14 > DRUE01 > CAZKMM01. The sequence continues at coordinate 386 of CAZQJX010000181.1, read as the reverse complement.
TCAATACTCTCTGGCACATCTCGCAGAGGAATATGATCAGAATAAAGCCCCACCCGAAGCCTTGCTAAAACCATCATCATCAAAACCTCGCTTTTATCCAGCGCAGAGAGAAAATGCGTATGACCAGCATAAGGCGAGCCTGCCATAAGCATTGACTCCTTAGTCACTGGCAAAGTGACAAGCGCAGAGCAAATGCCCATCTGGCAAAGGCGCACTCCCGCCTGAATGTATTCTATCATCGCCTTTCCCAGCTTTTTGCTTGCTCGGGCAGGAATGAAATCTTTTTCTTTAAGCTTGGTTAAGCTGAGGATAGAAAGCAAAGAGCGAGTTTTCTCCAGCTCATCCAGCCTCTTTACCACCTCTGCCTTTTTCAGCCATTTCTTTGC
>CAZQJX010000180.1:0-4026 GCA_964592965.1 uncultured bacterium | reverse complement strand
CTTTGAAATTAAAACTTCTTCGCTGGACTGCTCTTAGATTAAGCCAAAATAAAAGAGCAAAAGTAATGACCAGAATCGCTATCCCATATAATCCATATCATCCTGAGCCATATCAGCGCTGGACCTTAAAAGGACTTTATGACCTAAAAAGGGGAGAAGTTTTAGTTGGTGAAGAATTTTGGAATTTTATTGCTGGTAAAAATATTTATCAAAGACTTTTAGATATTTTTCAGGAAGCTGGCGAGGTGCTCAGAAAGGAGCTTGATGATTATTTTGCTAAGTTCAGATGAATTTCACAAAGCCAGCTTGAGGATTTCTTCTACATCCTTTTTGGTTAATCTTTTCAGCACGCCCAGGCTGGGGAAAAGCATTGCGTTTTCTGCCAGTCTGGGTATATCTTTGGCGGTAATACCTATTTGCCTGAGCGATGTTGGTGCGCCCCACTTTCTGTATTTCCTGCGAAGCTTTTCAACCGCATTTTCCACCGTGCTTGCCCTGATAGCATTCTGAGCAAATCGCAAGAATACTTTTGGATTGTATTTTTGCATATAAAGAATCCAGGCAGGAAAAACTATTGCCAGCCCTTCTCCGTGAGATATGTGGGGGTAAAGAGCGCTTATAGAATGTTCAATTCTGTGAGCAGACCAATCACCACCGCCAAGCCCAGCGCCAGAAATGCCATTATGCGCCAGAGTAATGCTCCAGCACAGATTCGCTCGTGCTTGATAGTCTTTGGGGTCAAGCTTTATCCGGTCAACTGTTTTAATAATGGTTTGAACCAGAACATCATCATAATTTAAACTCACCTCTTCTCCTTTTCCGAGAAAATAATTCTCCATTATATGAGAAATGGCATCTATGGCACCATTAACCACTTGTTTCCAAGGAAGGGAAAATTGAGCGGTTGGGTCAACAATTGATACTTTGGGATAAAAATACCTGCTTCCCAAGCCGAATTTTTTCTTCTCTTCCTCATTAGTGAGCACCGCCCATTGGTTCATCTCTGAAGCAGTGGCGGAAAGGGTGAGAACAACAAAAAGCGGAAGCGCCCGCTTTATCTTAACCTTCCCTTCAAAAGCCTGCCAGATGTCTTTAAGATAAACACCTGCGCAGACCGCTTTGGCGCTATCAATCACGCTTCCACCACCAACCGCCAGAACCGCTTTGACCTTTTCTTTCCGAGCAACTTCTATTGCCTCTTTAACCTTGGAAAGAACAGGATTGGGCTGAATTCCCCAGACCTCTATCCAATCAATCCCATTTCTTTTAAGCGAATTCACCACCTTTTGATAGACACGGTTCTTCTTGATGGAACCTCTACCAGCAAGAAATAAAACTTTTTTGACTCCAGCATTTTTTATCTCTTCTCCTATCTTAGGAATGGTATCTTTGCCAAAGATAAGCTTGGTTGGATTTTCAAAAACAAAATTCTCCATTTCTTCCCTCCTGTTGTTTGTTATGTTTTTATCTTATAAGAATTTTTAAAAATAGTAAAATATTAGCCTAAGATATAGCTGGAAGAAGGCTAAAATTAAATTCTTAATAATTTTCTTTAAAGAAAAACACAAATATTTATCAAAACGCTGCGTAGGGATTACTCTTTTTTCTCCAGCTTCATTCCCATAATGTAGAATTGGGAGAAATAAGAATATCTTTTGAATTCGTCCTCACCTATGGGTTTAACGGATATGGGAGTATCAAAGATTATTCTTTGTTTTTTCTCTGGCGTATATGCTGGCCAGTAAATAAGCCCTTCTCCGTTCGGGTCGCCGTTTTTGGCAAAGTTCGTATAATAAGCCATAATTTGGCGAGAAAGAGGTTTTGCCTTCTTTACAATCTTTTTGTTGGCAAGGAGCTTGGCGATATCAGAATCAAGGGTGAAGTGCCCGAAGACAAAAGGAACATCTAGGCTGTGAAAAGCTCCCATTTTTCTGGGGAATTTGGTCTCGTCCCAATCAAACCGATAAAGGTAAACAGGAACATAACGAGAAAGAGCCTCTGCTGCATCCACTCCCCGAGAGATAAACGCTTCATCGCAGACTGCAAAAAGTAGATGAGATGGGCGCCTGTAATCAGAATATGAATACATACTCATAACTTCCTCATAATACTCGCCTAGAAGTTTTTTCAAAAGCCAATTAACGCTCCATTTAGACCAGAGGCTGGTGCCAGGAATAAGCATTGTATATAATTTAATTTCATCACGGGTATGACCTATCATCACAGGCATTTTATTGAAATTACCTTCTTTAAAATACTCTATGGGCTGTTTTTCAAGCACATAGCCATCAATCTTAATGCCAAAGGTTAGCCCGCCCTTCATAGCATTGATTACTGTATTTTTTATTTTGAAGACAAAATCCTTGGCTGGCTTCTTTCGCAGGCAGGCTAAAAGCTCCCTGCCCTCGCCCTTGCAACCGATTTTCTCTACCATTCTTCTTCCCATTTTATAGGCTTCTTCAAGAGGCTCAGCATCAGCGCAGGAACCGCTCATAGGAATAGCACGATGAAACAGTCCTTTGGCAAGCGGAGAGGCAAGGAGCGCACAGGTGCTCATTCCACCAGCAGACTGACCAAATAAAGTGACATTGTTCGGGTCGCCACCAAAAGCAGATATGTTTTTTTGAATCCATTTGAGCGCCTGAATCTGGTCAAGCAAGCCATAATTGCCTGTGGTGTGGTTCGGGTCTTCTTCTGCCAGCTCTGGAAGCGCCATCCAGCCGAGAGCGCCCAGACGGTAATTAATAGTCACCACAACCACATCATACTCGGCTGATAGCCTAGCACCATCATACATAGAATATCCGCCCGAGCCCTGCCTGAAACCACCACCATGAATCCAAACCATAACCGGAAATTTACCCGGCTTTTTAGGTCGCCAGATATTAAGATAAAGGCAGTCCTCGCTTTTTTCTTCTATGCTTCCGCCAGCAAAAATCGTCTCTGCCTGAGGGCAGGCAGGCGCAACTTCATAGGCTTCTAATACCCCGTTGTAAGGCTTGGGCGGACGCGGCGGACGGAGCCGAAGCTCTCCAACAGGTGGCTGGGCATAAGGAATGCCCTTCCACACACAGACGGGAAATTCCGCATCCGCATAGCCCTTGACCAAGCCCTGCTCGGTTCTGACCGGCTGGCTACATATTGTTTCTGCTCCAAAAGAAGCTGATGCGAAAAACAAAAGCAAAAAAAACAATCCTAACGCCTTTAAAACCCCTCTTTTCATTTTTTTCTCCTAAGTTATTTTGGGAAATTTTAAATTTAATCTTTACAATTTGTCAAGGATTTTTTATCTGCTTAAAGAGTTTGGTTTAAGGTAAGAAGCCTATTTTTTAAGAAGTGGTTTAGCTCATCAGCATAAAAAGATGGCAAAATTTTAAAAGCCTTAAAAGAATAGCGCAGACTTGATAGGCAAAAAGTTTAATGAGCAGACATAAATTTTTTAAATTTAAAGAGAGCTCAAAAAAGGTTTATTTTGATTTTAATACTCTCCGCCAAATTTGCCATCAGAACTAACTCTAGCTTTGAATATTGTTGAAAATATGTTAAAATAAAAATCCGAAAAGATAGAGGAAACTGGATTTTGTTAAGATATTATCTGGATTTAAATTTACCAAAAAGTTGGGGTTAAATAGAGCTTATCAGTTATTGAATTTACCAAAAGCTTTTCAGCGCCGGAGTGGCGGAACTGGTAGACGCGCGGGACTCAAAATCCCGTGGTCCTCGCGACCGTGTGGGTTCGACTCCCACCTCCGGCACCAATAAAATCAATGACTTATCCAAATCTTTCTTCTAACTAGTTTTTCTGAAATTTCTCGCCAAAACCAGATTCGGAACCAAAATTTTTCCTCCTCAATAAAAATTAAACCAAATCTTCAAAATTTTATTAAAAATTTTCGTTTTATCTATTACTTAATTTCACTTTAATAGTGATGATTTGATAAGGGTTGATGGGGATTTCAAGGTGGTGCTCGGAGCGAAGAGGAAGTTGTTTTATTATTCTCTCCACGCTATCGCAGAGCCAGGCTT
>CAZQJX010000179.1:0-4066 GCA_964592965.1 uncultured bacterium | reverse complement strand
GGCGAAAAATAAAACTCAAATATATTTTACCTGCGGGTGTATTTTTTCTTTTAATTTGGCTTGGCTTAACTTTTCTTCCCACACATAAGCACATAAAAAAGCAGAAAGATTCTCCTGAAAATATCTCTAACAGCCTATCTTTTAAACCTAATCTAATTTTTATTGTCTTAGATTCTGTAAGAAAAGACCATCTTTCTGTTTACGGCTATGACCGTCCCACCTCCCCTTTCCTGGAAAAATTTGCCAAGGACTGTCTTGTTTTTACTAATGCCCAAACCCCTGCTCCTTGGACGCTTCCCGCTCATGCTTCGTTATTCACAGGTTTATATCCACACGAACATGGTGCCCATCATGACCCTATCTCTCGTGACCTTCCTTTAGAATCTTCTCATACTACACTTGCAGAAATTTTGAAAAGCAAAGGATATCATACTGCTGGTATTTCTGCTAATTTTGCTTATGTGAGCAAAAAATTCGGTATGGGGCAAGGCTTTGATTACTTTTTTTCATCTTATCAACCTGATTATATTCTTTGTTGTAAATCCGACCTTATGCGATTTTTTCTTAAAACCGGCTTGATAATGAGAATAGTTTTAAAACTGGGCTCTTATCAATACCTTTACCAATACTATCGGCCTTATCCTTCAGCAATTGATGTATTTACAAAAGCTAAAAGATGGCTATCTCAAAATTGTTTGAACACAGGTTCCCCTTGTTTTCTCTTTCTCAACCTTATGGAAGCGCATTTTCCTTACCTGCCACCACCTAAATATTTACAGATTTTTTCTCAGCTCTTACCTATTAATTACTGGGGAAAAGCGGATTCTCTTATTTACTTTTCAGCAAAAAGAGTGGAACGCATACTCTCCTTTCAGGAAAAGCTAACCAATAAAGAAAAAACCGCTCTTAATGGTCTTTATGATGAAGAAATTCTCTTTCTTAACGCTGTTCTTGAAGATTTTATCAGTTGGCTGAAAGACAAAAATCTTTTTAACAATTCCCTTATAGTTATTATCTCAGACCACGGTGAGTTGTTGGGAGAGAAAAATCTGTTAAAACATGGCTTAACTTTATACAAAGAAGAATTAGCGGTCCCTTTGCTTATCAAAACCCCTTTCTCTATTTTTAAAGGAACTTATGAACAACTTTTTACAACCAATCATCTTTTTGACTACATCATTGATTGCCTGGAAGAACAAGCAAAGTGCCTGCCTGCACAGAGTTTTAAAAAGGAATACTATCTGGCAGAAAGATTCGGACTCCAATCTCTGACAAAACTTGAAATTGAAAAATACAACAAGTTGGCTTTATTTGCCTCAAATTATAAAGTTATCTTAAATAATTTTGATGATGTTCAGATTTTTGATTTAAGCACTGACTCAATAGAATCAAAGGATATTAAAAACAACCACCCCGAGCTGATAAAATGGGGAAAAAATCTATACCAGCATATATTCAAAGAAGAAAGTAAAGAAAAACAATTCGTCCTTTCACCCGAGGTCAAAAAAAGATTGAGAGCTTTAGGTTATCTACGATAATCTCTCTTGCTCACAAGGCTTTCTTGATTATTTTCAGCCTTAAAAATGATAAACAGGATAACATCTTTGCTAAACAAACAGTATATAAAAGTGAGGATTATTGAAAAGAGCGAGTTTCCCATCAAACGCAGGGATATGCAGTTAGCAGGCGTGCCCAAAGTGGTGATAAGCGATGCGGTTGAATTAGTGGGCACTTTGCCTGAAACCGCCTTTTGCTCAGCACCTCACGCCCAAAAAGAATTAAAGGAGAATAGAAACAACATACCGATTTTATTTTAACATTAAACAATGCTAAAATTTATTAAAATGCGAATGTTGGTTAAAATAAAAAACTTGCTCTTGTTGTTAGCTTTATCTTATTCAGGTTTTTTGCTTGCCCAAGATGCTCAGAAGCCGTCTTCGCCTGCGGATTTTGAATTAGAAATTTTTGAAGCATTTGACCTAATTGCCAGAGTCGGTGAAGCAATATGCTTTGGAGTTAATAGCGGTGATGCGCTTTTGCCAAATCTCACTGCTTATTTTAACGGCAAGCCAGCAAAGGTTGACGAAGAAGCTACTTTGGGCTGTGCTATGGAAGGATGTGTCTGCTTCAGGGTTCCTGAAGGAGCAGAAAAATTTCACTATCCTCCGTTTTATTTAACCCTAGAGTATCAGGGCAAAATTTATAAAACCAAGCCCCTTCCATTTAAGGTTTTAACCAAAAACGAAATCACCAGCAAATCTTCAATATCTCCTTTTCATCTTCAATCCGGGCAAACTGTTTATAATAATTTATCTTACGCATTTCGTCAGGAATATGTCCTGAACCTTTCTAAAGATTCGCTCATTAATCTTTATGCAATTAGCTATGATGCTATGCATAATAAACTAAATTACAAAGGCGGTAAGCCAGACCTGATTTTAAAAATAAGTAATCCCAGCGGATTCAATATCATAGCAGATGACTCTGATGACTCTTTAAATCCCAAATTAAAAAATCTATTTTTAAAGGCAGGTAGGTATTTCATTAAAGTCTCTCGTAAAGATAAAACAGACCCCTACACCGGCTTTTATGTTATAAGATATGACCTTATCAAAGCTCCTTATATCACCGCTGTTATTCCGGCGGTCGGGCTTGCAGGAGATGTTATCACGATTAAAGGCTGTAATTTCAGCGATAATTCAAATGAACTCAAAGTAGAATTTATAAGTAAAGAAAAGGATTTTTCTGCTGAGATATTGGAGGCATCCTACAATACCCTTAAGGTAAAAGTTCCTGAAGCCATCGCTCAAAAGGGAGAAAGCTACCTTATCAAAATAACAAACCTAAAGACAAACCTAAGCAGTGAAGAAGAACAGGTAAAAGATAACAACCAAAACGCAATATTTTATTTCATTGATAAAATTGGTGACACACCTGAAAACGCTTTCAGCCCAGCTGAACTTATAAAAGGCAAAATTGGCTATGGAGTTTTGGGAAAACAACGGGCTAGATATTCCCTGCGAGCCTACAGCGATATTTATGTGGTGGTAAAAGCTTCTTTTCTTACGCCTTCTGGCGAGGTGGTCTCAGAAATTGCGCCCAAGATTGAAATTAAAGATTCAAAAGGAACGCCAATTCCCTGCCTTGATAAAGAATTTAAAAACGGAAAACAAAAAGCCGTCTTTTTCTTACCTGATATAGGCTGCTACACGCTTTCCCTGCAAGCCCTTACTCAAAAACCTGTTTTATACAAAGTGAGCTATTCAACCCTTATTGATTATAAGCGCGAAGACAAAAACAAGGTGGATTCAATTGAAATCCTTTCTGAAAACTGGCAGGTAATTTATGCTAAAGTCAGGTATCCCTCCCCGGTTCCAATCTGGGAAAAACTTCCTCCCGTGAAAGTCAAAGTTAGCTATAAAGGCAAGCCTGTGTCTCATATACCGGTAATTTTTGCCACTCCTCGCTCTTCCTGCACCCAGAGATTTTCATCACAAGCTATAACTGATGAAAATGGTATTGCCAGTGTTTCTTCTATTAAAATCTCCCGCCCCCCAATTATTGGCAAAATAGATATTTATCCTGCTGACTATACCAGATTGAAAACCGCATTTTATTATATCTTTTTGCCTGAAGTTTCTTGTGAAAGAATTTATTTTGCCCCAACCTGCGTCTCCATACCATCAGCGCCCAAATTTCAGCTCCAAGATATTTACCTGAATTTTATCCCCTTTGACTTTGCACCAAGATTAAATGAGGAAGTAAGGGTTTATGTTTTGGTCTGGGATAAAAATGGAAATCCTCTTCCAAATGTGCAAGTGGAAATAGTTGAGCATAATTTTAATCCTGAAGAAAATCAAGGCAGAATAATTAAGGACTTTACCAAAACCGACCAAAACGGATTAGCCTATTGTCTTGTTAGAACCTCGGCATTTCCCGATGGAAAGACGCACGCCTGTGGATTTGGTCTTGCCAGCGGATTTACCCATTACCTTAAAGTCCGAGCAGGAAACTCAGATGCTTCTTTTTACTTCACAGCAATTGTCCAATAGCCCTATTTCACTTT
>CAZQJX010000178.1:0-4088 GCA_964592965.1 uncultured bacterium | reverse complement strand
TGGTTTTTTCTTTAATCAGGTGAGCGAATTTAAGAGCATACATACAGCAGACCCGGGAGCAATATTCATGGTAATTAACATCTCTTGAACCAATGCAATGAAGGATTGCCACGCTCTCAGGCTCCCTTCCATCTTTAAGAACAATCTTTCCGCCTGTGGGTCCTGCTGAATTGCTCAAGCGTTCAAACTGAAGGCTGGTAATGACATTGTCATATTTGCCAAGACCGAACTGGGTAGCAACAGAAGCATCCCAGAGATGATAGCCAGTGGCAACAATGATAGTGCCCACTTCAATTTCCACGATTTCATCTTCGTGAGGTTTATCAAAATCAATGGCTTTTGCCTCACAGAACTTTTCACAAACCCTGCATTTGCCTTTGGTGAAGAATCTGCAGTTTTCTTTATCAATCACGGGCTTGTTGGGCACAGCCTGCGGGAACATAACATAAATGGCTTTTCTATATCCAATACCCTCCTCAAAATTGCTCGGAACTTTTACCGGGCATTTTTCAATGCAGACGCCACAGCCAGTGCATTTATCATAATCAACCACCTTTGCCTTGCGCCTTATCTTTACCTTAAAATTGCCAACAAACCCGCTAACTTCTTCTACCTCGCTGTAGTTCCACAGCTCAATATTGGGATGCTGACCAACAGCAACCATTTTAGGAGTGAGAATACAGGCAGCACAGTCTAGGGTTGGGAAGGTTTTATCAAATTTAGCCATTTTACCGCCAATGCTCTGCTCACGCTCAACCAGATAGACCTTTCTTCCTGCTTCTGCCAAATCAAGCGCAGCCTGAATTCCAGCAATACCACCGCCCACAATCAGCACATTGGGATTTACATCAACTTCTTTCACTTCTAATGGTTCAAGCCAAAAAGCACGAGCAACCGCAGCTCTGACCAAGTCTTTGGCTTTTTTCAAAGCAGCTTCTTTGTCCTCAGTAACCCAAGCGTTCTGCTCACGATTATTAACCATCAAAAAGCAATAACGGTTTAAGCCTGCTTCTTCGCAGGCTTTGCGGAAGGTATTTTCGTGCATAAGAGGAGAGCAGGCAGCAACAATTACTTTGGTAAGATTATGTTTTTTGATTGCTTCTTTAAGAAGCTCCTGCCCTGGCTGGGAGCACATAAACTTATAATCCTCTACATAAACCACTCCTGGCAATCCTCGGACATATTCAGCCAGAGCAGGTATATCAACCACTCCTGCAATATTGGTTCCGCAGTGGCAGAGAAATACTCCTATTCTTTCCTCTTCTGGCTTTTTCGCTACCTTTGCCATTTTACCCTCTCCTTAAATTGCGGTTTTGACTAGCTCAACCAAGTCCATAATTTGGATTTTATCTTCTGCGTTCAGGGTCTTGCGACTGTCTTCAAAATTTGTCAGACAATACGGACAGGCAACCACCAGAATGTCCGCACCTGTGTCTATTGCTTCCTGCACCCTGAAATCACTTAACCTTTCTCCAGCAGGAACTTCCATCCAGATTTTTCCACCGCCACCACCACAGCAGAGAGCGTTTTCACGGTTGCGCTCCATCTCAACAAATTCCACTCCGGGAATGGACTGGATGACTTTTCTCGGCTCATCATAAATTTCGCTGTGCCTGCCCAGATAGCAGGGGTCGTGATAGGTGACCTTTTTCCCGAGCTCTTTTGTAAGCTTGAGCGCTCCAGATTCAATCAGCTCCGCCAAAACCTGAGAAATGTGCTTGACCTGATATCCACCCGGATATTCCTTGCTAAAGGTATAATAACAATGAGGCGAGCCAACTATGATATTCTTTACTTGATTTTCCTCAAAAAGCTTATGGTTGGTGGATTTAAGGTTCTCAAACAGGTCAATATCTCCCATCTTTCCAACTGCCTCACCACAGCATACCTCTCCTGATTTGAGCGCTCCCCAAGAAATGCCTGCTTTATTCAAAACCTCAACCGTAGCTCTTGCCACTTGGCGATTTCTTGGGTCATAAGCATAGGTGCAACAGGTAAAATAAAGGAATTCTTTGTCTGGGGTATAATCAGGAACTGGCTGGTCTTTCATCCAGTCATAGCGGGCTTCTTTCTCGCCGCCCCAAGGATTGCCTTTACTGGTAAGACTGCCAACAACATTTCTCAGCGAGGCAGGAAGAAGACCGCCTTGACTGTAAACAGTTCTCGCTGCCTTAACTATGTTAATAATTTCAACTCCCTGAGGACAGCGCACCTCACACTGCCGGCAATTGGAGCATTCCCACATATAATTTTCAATTCCTTCAAGTCCAAACTGACTTAAACGAATCAGTGCTCTGATGCTAAATCCATTTACAGGCGCCCACGGGCAGGAGCCTGAGCAAGTTCCGCACTGGAAGCAGGTCCTTAATTTTTCACCGCCTGCTTCCATAATGGCTTCGGTAATTTCAAGATAGGGAGTTACCGCCTGCATCTTGCTTCTCCTTTCTTGGGGTTTGAAAGAAAATAAAAATAAAAGGAGCAGAGCTGTATTAGCTCTGCTCCTTGTTCGCAGATTAAGGCTTTTGTGGCTAAAGAGAAAATCTTATTAGTTGTCGTTCCTAATGTTGTCGTTTTCATACTGCCAGACCTTCAGTTGAACTCTTACAACAAGCTGTGGTAATTTAAATTGCTAGTTGCTTATTTTTTATAAACCAGAAAATTTTGGATTTGTCAAGAGGAAAAATTAAATTTAATCGTAAATTAATTTTCCATTAATTTTCTAAAACTGTCTTTTGTTAGATTTTTTATTATTTTTCAAAAGATTGTGGGCCTGCTATAAAAATTTTTGATTAAAAACACCTAAAAAGATAGACAACATTTTCATCATATCCTGCGCTTTGCCAGACCTTTTCCAGCTGGCAGTATTTTTTCAGCACAGAGAGATTATAAGGCGCCCAGCTCCAAGGGTGGGAGCAGACAACAAACTTTCCTGTAAGCTCTTTTGGGGTTAATTTATGATTCCCTAGCACAGGGGTGGCTTTAGGATAATAGTAGAGAAATTCATAGTCAGCCAAGCCAAGAGAAATAACTTGCGCTTGAGGATAATGTTCTTCTAAATACCTTGCTACTTTTTTAAATCCTTGTTTGCCCAATTTGTAATACCTGAGCAGGCTTAAAGATAACAAAATCACAAATACCAAACAGATGAGTACTTTTATTGCCATTTGGATTTTTTTGGATTGAGCTAGTCTAGTTATTTGCTCAATTCCTGCACTTATTCCCAGCATATAAAAAGGAATAAAAAAAGCTAAAAATCTCGGATAAATAAACACCCGAAAAATGAGAGTAAAGATTATAATAAGTAGAAAGCTAATAAGATAAAGCTGGCAGAGCGGTTTTGAATTTCTTAAAAGAGAGAACAAGCCAAAAAGAAATATAAGCAAAGAGAAAATAGCGAATTTTAAAATATGGCTTGCGCAAAGCATTTTTAAAAGCTCTTTCCAAAAATACCCCTCAAGCCATCTTCCTGAAATTTCCCTTCCTTTGCTTTTAGCAAAAAGCATCAGCTCGGCTGTGCTGGGAAGAAAAAGTATTAAAGATAAAATCAAAGCACCTGCTGAAATCAAAAGCATTCTTTTGTTTTTTCTAAAGAGACTGAAAATTATCTGGCTGGCAATGATAAAAATTCCATAAAGATGGAAATAGCAGGCAAATGCGCTGAAGAGGAAATAATAAAAGGTCATTTTTGGGGAAAAATTTTCATTGAGTTTTAAAAAAGCCCAACAGCTTGCTCCAGTGAATAAAATCATTCCTGCATATCCTCTGGCATCTTGCGCAAACCATACCATCCAGAAGCTCAGGCAGAGAAAAACCGAGCTTGTAAAGGCGGAAAATTCAGAACTATACCTGCGAAAAATCAAATAAAAAATAGGCGGGCTTGCTCCACCTATTATTACGCTAGGTAGGCGCAAGCTCCATTCTGACTCTCCAAAAATGCTCACCGAAAGCTTACCCAGCAAAGAAAAAAGAATGTGATTATTAGGAACAGGCATTGAGGTAATAATTTCCAGCCAACTTTTACGAATAAATATCAATAATGTGAAAATCTCATCATACCAAAAGATCGGAAGAGCACACGTCTGAACTCC
>CAZQJX010000177.1:0-4112 GCA_964592965.1 uncultured bacterium | reverse complement strand
CCAAAAGCAAAGATTTTATTCCAGAAATGGCGGTATTTTATGGTGTGGGCGATGGAGGGCATGGTCCTCTAACTTGGGAGATAAAGGCTCAGCTTGCTTTTCAGGAGCTCGGATACGGAAAAATTGCCACCGCCTATGAATTCTTCCATCAGCTGGATAAATACGGCGAGCGCATTCCCACTTGGAATGATGAGCTTTATCTTGAATTTCATCGTGGAGTAATGACCACTCATGAGTGGATTAAGCGTGCCAACCGAAAGGCAGAAGCATTGATGAGGACAGTAGAAGCTGTTCAAAGCTGGGCGCATCTTCTTGGAGCTGAATACCCTCAAAAGAAAATAGAAGCCATCTGGAAGATTGTCCTTTTAAACCAGTTCCACGATATTCTTCCCGGTTCAAGCATTCCTGAGGTTTATAAAGATGCCAGGGAGCATCACCGCTGGATTCAGAGCGAGGCAAAAAAGCTGATTAACAGCGGACTGGAGTTTCTCGGCTCAAAAATCAACACTACTCCGCCCGAGCAGGGTATGGAGCCGGTTTTGGTTTTTAATCCGCTAGGTTGGGAAAGAAGCGATGTAGTTAGGCTGGAGATTTCCCAGGGAGAGTGTTATCGGGTTTTTAATGCTTCTGGAGCAGAGCTTTCTAGCCAATGCGCTGAAGGAGAAAACGGAAAATACTATCTTTATTTTAAGCCCAGCTCACTCCCTGCTCTTGGCTGGAAGGTTTTTTATTTGAAGAAAGGAGAATACGAGGGAGAGAGACTTGTTGTTAAAGATACCGGCTCAGCGGTTGTGCTGGAAAATGACCTTATCCGTGTAAAAATAGATAAAAGCTCAGGCTGGATTGCCTCCGTCTATGATAAAAGCGCAAAATATGAGTTCATCTCCCAAGCGAGCAACAAAATTCTCGCATATCTTGACCAGCCTCAAATGTATTCAGCTTGGAATATCTCTCATAATTATTTAAAAAATCCTCGTCCTGTTCCAGCTGTAAGCTCAATAGAGGTTGAAGAGAAAGGAGCGGTTTTCGCTCGTGTGTTGGTAGAGAGAAAAGGCGAGCCAACCAGCTTCAAGCAGTGGATTACCATTTACAGAGATTCTCCGATTATTGGGTTGACTACCTATACAGATATGCACTGGAAGGAGACTTTAATCAAAGTGGAATTTAATTCAACCATTAAAACTGATAAGGTCTGGGCAGAAATACCTTATGCAGTTATTGCCCGTCCTACTCATCCTAAAACTCCAGCAGAAAAAGCTCGCTGGGAAATGCCCTGTCAGAAATGGATAGACCTGAATGATTCCAATTTTGGGTTGGCGCTTTTTAATCGTGGTAAATACGGCTTTAGCCTTAACGGAGATGGCACTGGATATAGGCTGAGCATCGTTAAATCGGCAAAGCATCCAAAGCCAATGCCAGAAGCCAAAAAAGTTAATCTCCTTTACATTGCTTTTCCAACCAAGCATACAGACCAGGGCGAGCACTGGGCATATCTTGCGCTTTATCCGCATTCTGGCACTTGGCAGAGGGCAAAGGTTTATAAGCGTGCTTATGAATTCAATACTCCTTTGGTGGCAGTAAGGGCTCCTATTCAAAAAGCTGGGCAAAAAGCCAGCCAGAGCTTGTTCACTCTGAAAAGCGAAAGCGCATACATTGCTTCTGTTAAAAAAGCAGAAGATGATGATGCTTTGATTTTAAGGGTGGTGGAAGCAGAAGGGAAAGATACAAAGGTGAAAATTACGGTCAATCCGCTTTTCAGGATTGAAAACGCTTGCGAGACAGATTTGCTTGAGCTTAATCCCAAACCAGTTAAATTCAATGCCCGCTCAGTTGAATTTCCCATCGGGCATTTTGAGATTAAAACCATCAAAATAAAGCTGGCAAAAAAGTAAGCTTTTGACTTTGGCTGGCAGGAATTTTTAGTTTAAAAATCAAAGTTCAGCCATTTGAATAATTAAAATGAGCAAAATGTCTGAGCGCCTTAAGATTGTTTTTATGGGCACACCTGAATTTGCCCTTGAAGTTTTGAAAAAGCTTTATGAAAGCGATGATGAGCTGATTGCAGTTGTCACCCAGCCAGATAAGCCCAAAGGAAGAGGACAAAAACTTCTTCCCTCACCGGTAAAGGAGTTTGCTTTGGAGAAGAATTTAAGGATTTTTCAGCCCGAGCGGGCAAAAGATGAGGCTTTTATTCAGGAGATAAAATCTCTATCCCCTGATTTGGTTGTGGTTTGTGCTTACGGGCAGATTTTGCCCAAAGAATTGCTGGAGATTCCCGAGCTGGGCTCAATAAATGTTCATGCTTCACTTCTTCCCAAATATCGTGGTGCTTCGCCAATTGCTCGTGCTATTCTTGCAGGAGAGAAGGAAACAGGAATAACCATAATGAAGATGACAGAAGAACTTGATGCTGGTCCGATTCTTTTGCAAAAATCCATTCCCATTAAAGATGATGATACAACTGGCACGCTTGAAAAAAAGCTTTCTCAGCTGGGTGGCGAGCTTTTGCTGGAAGCGATTAAAGGATTAAAAGCTGGCACTATCAATCCCATTCCGCAAGATGATTCTAAAGCAAGCTATGCACCTGTAATTAAAAAAGAAGAGGCAAGGATAAACTGGAGCGAGCCAGCAGAACTTATCTGGCGCAAGGTGCGTGCGTTCAATCCCAAGCCGGGAGCTTATGTGGGTGAGGGGAATAATCTTATTAAAATCTGGAAGGCAGAGCCAGGCGAGCAGGCAGGCGAGCCAGGCGTGGTGCTAGAGGCACACAACAGGTGGATTGAAGTTGCCTGCGGAGAAGGCTCGCTGAGAATACTTGAGCTCCAACCAGCTGGAAAAAAACCTATGACCTCTCAGGCATTCCTTGCAGGGCACAGGCTGAAAGCTGGGGAGCCTTTTTCCCTTTAAATCCAAAGTTTAGGCTCTTTGCTTGTCTTAAAAAGCAATTTCATTTGTGCAAGGCAGTCTAAAATTAAGAACAGACCGGACAAAGCAAATTTTTTAAATCAAAAGTTTATTTTAAAATAAATTTTAAATTTAAAGTGGCATACAGAATTTTAGGAAAATATTTTTACTTTAAATTTGTTCAAAGGCTTTTGGAAATGGGTGCTTAAAGATGAAACTCTTTTAAAATTTTCACCGAAATTCTTACAAGATATGCTAGCTAGGTTCTTTGCCCTGAATAAAAACTTGAGAGATAGCTTCTTCGCCTGCTTGGATAATCTCTTCGCTGAGCTGGTCAGGGTCGTTTGAACGGGAAGAAATTTTCATTGCTACAAAATTTGCCAATTTTCCCTGCTCCAAGCTTCCCAGCTCTTTTTCACGAAAAATGGCTCGGGCGCTGTTTATGGTTGCCATTTTTAGAATTTGATAAGGCTGGATTTTTCCGTTCGGGTATTTATTGCTGAGCTCAAGCACGGTTTTCATTTCCTGCCACAGATCTAAATCACCAGCGCTGGCTGGGCTATCTGTTCCAAGCGCAACAGTAATTCCCTGCGCCAGCATCTCTGGTATGGGAGCCAGCTTTCCGCTTAAATGAAGATTGCTTCTCGGGCAATGCACCACTGCCCTTGCTTTTTTAAGCACAAAAAAATCCGCTTCATCAATTTCAACACAGTGAATTAATACAAAATTATCATCAATAAATGGCGCAACTGCCTGAACAGGACTCTGCGCTTGAAACGGACTTTTAAGCTCAGACCAGCCAACCATCTGATAAAGGACATCTTTAATCGCTCCCCAGCCATTTTTTATAAACTCTTTTTCATCTTCACTTTCCGCAAGATGGGTGCAGAGAGGGAGAGGATTTTTTTTCGCAAGATTCTTTGCCCACCTAAAAATCTCTTTGCTGGCTGTATAAGGAGAATGCGGGCTAATTCCCAGCTTTGCTTTTCCAAGATGATAATTATGACTTTTTAAAATACTTTCTGCCCGGTTTATTCTCGCCCTTATATCTTCCTTGCGGATGCCCAGCACTTCCAGAAAAACAGTGGAGCAGAGCGGGCTATTTTTATGAACATCAAGCACCGCCGGTTCGCTAGCTACATCTCCCAGGGCACAAATTCCCAAGTTTAAACATTCTTTTATTGCCTGCTGGGCGCTTTTTTTCATCT
>CAZQJX010000176.1:0-4124 GCA_964592965.1 uncultured bacterium | reverse complement strand
AGAATTTCTATTCCGTGTTCCAAAGCAGGGAGGATGGCGGAGAGGCTTTCCCGGACGGCTTTTTCGCTCCCGGGAAGGTTGATAATGAGCGAGCTTTTGCGAATTCCAGCCACGCCCCTGCTCAACATTGCCCGAGGAGTTTTCTGCAAGCCGTAAAATCTAATTGCTTCGCTTATTCCCGGAGCTTCTCTTTCAATCACTTCTTTGGTTGCCTCAGGTGTTTGGTCACGGGGAGCAAAGCCGGTTCCGCCTGTTGTAATAATCAGGTCAATGTTTTTATCGCTCCATTCAATCAGGTATTTTTTGATAAGCTCTGGCTCATCTGGCACAATTTGATATTCAGCAATTTCAAAACCAGCTTGGGAGAGAATCTCCTGAATAGCTTTTCCGCTCTTATCTTCTCTTTCACCTTTTGACGCTTTATCACTAATGGTTAAAATTCCAGCATTCATTTTATCCTCCAATGCGGAACATTTGGCTGGGTTTTTCTGCAATTGCACCTCTTTTCCATTTTTCCTTTATTTTAAGAGCTTTGATAAAAACCTCTCTCAGCTCATCTGCGCCAGCGCCTTTTTCTCTGATTAATTTTTTAAGGTCAATTCCCTTGGGGTCAAAAAGGCAGAGGCGAAGTCTGCCATCAGAGCTGAGCCGAAGCCTCTGGCATCCCTGACAAAAAGGCTCGCTTATAGGAGTAATCAGACCGATGCGGGTGCCATCTTTTAATTCAAACATTTTGGCAACTCCTTCATTGTGGCTGATGGGAACGAGCCTGCCAAAGGCGGTTTCAATTTTGCTTTTTATTTCCGCACCGCTTACTACCAGCTCATCGCTCCATCTTCCTATTTCTTTGCAGGAGGTTTGAAGGCTGGTTGTGGGCATAAGCTCAATGAAGCGAAGCTCAACTTTTTGCTTGCTGGCAAACCTGACAAAATCGCAAATCTCATCATCGTTCCAGCCACGAATAACCACCACATTAATTTTCACTGGCTCAAGCCCTACTTTTTTTGACGCTTTTATTCCTTCAAGCACATTTTCAAAAAAATCTCTTCTGGTTATTTTCAAAAAGCGCTCCCTTTTAAGGGTATCTAGGCTTATGCTAACTCTTTTTAATCCAGCTTTTTTAAGCTGGCTTGCCAGTTTGGCAAGAAGCACGCCATTTGTGGTAAGGGCAAGGTCTTGGGGCTTGAGCTGAGCAAGCTTTTCAATTAAAACCACAAGGTCTTTTCTGATAAGCGGTTCTCCGCCTGTTATGCGCAGGCGTCTTATATCAGCATTAATGGCAGAGCGGGCAACCAGCTCAATCTCTTCATAGCTGAGAAGCTCTTTATGGGGAAGATGAGGCACGCCCTGCTCAGGCATACAATAAACGCATCGCAGATTGCATCGGTCAGTAATAGATATGCGAAGGACTTTAGCTCTTTTCAATTTCATCTCCCACTTTAATAGTTCCGCTATTCAGCACCTCGCAGAAGATGCCAATCTTTGGAAGAAGGCTGATGCCAAAGGTGCGATTGACAATTGAATCAGCATGGTCTTCTTTTCCAATCTGGCTCACTTTCAGCCGAATGCTTTTGTTTATTACCAAAAGGTCTCCTGGCTTTAGGTTAAGCAAATCAATCCCTTTGGTGGTGATGTTTTCAGCAAAAGAGCCGGGAGAAATCAGCTCGGCTTTTTGGGGAGAGATTTTTTTTAGCTCCTTTTTAGCCTGCTCAATTGCTTCCAGCATCAAGAGGCTAACTTGTCTGGGCTTAAATCCAAAATGTCCATCGCCTTTAATTCCCATACCAGCAACCATCTCTGCGACTTCAACAGGATTTTTTAACTCTCCTTTGTTTTTGCTTATGTTAATGGAAAAGATTATGCCTTTGTTTTTCAGTTCGCTCATTCTTCTCTTTTCCACTCACCGCTTTTTCCGCCGGTTTTGTATTCTAAGCGAAGGTCTTTGATTTCTGCAGAGCGGTCAACTGCTTTGACCATATCATAGATAGCAAGTGCGGAGATGGCACAGCTGGTAAGTGCTTCCATCTCAGCACCTGTTTTGGCAAAGGTTTTTACCTGACTGGTGATGGCAATGCCTTCATCAAGGTATTCAAAATCAATCTGGATATTATCAATGGGAATGTTATGGCAAAGGGGGATAAGCTCAAAGGCTTTTTTGCCAGCAGATATTCCTGCAATCCTTGCCACAGAAAGCACCTCGCCTTTGGCGATTTTGTTTTCTTGAATGAGCTTTATAGTTTGGGGGTTGAGTTTTATCCAGCATTTAGCGATTGCTACCCGCAGGGTTGGCTCTTTGGCAGAGATATCCACCATTTTTGCTTTGCCTTTTTCATCTATATGGCTGAGCTTTGACATCGCTTTAATCCAGATAAAGAATCTCCACCTCTTCTCCACGCTCCATTGTCTCAATATGATGAGGCACCACTACCAAAACATCGCTTTTTACCATAGATTTAAGCACACCGCTTTTCTGGTCAGGAAAAATATCCACTTGCCTGACCACACCGCTTTCGTCAAGTTTTGCTCTTAAAAATTGCTTTCTTCCTGGCTTGAGCTTTAAATCCTGCTTTAAAATCGCCCTTCCCTTTCTAAGTCCGATTTGCTTTTTGCCCTGAAGCTTATCTAAAGCAGGTCGGACAAAAAGATAAAAAGTAACCATAGAGCTTACTGGATTTCCCGGAAGTCCAAAAACAAGCTGGTTCTTTTTCTCACCAAAAAATATAGGCTTTCCGGGCTTGATGCGTGCCTGCCAGAAAACAGGAGAGACGCCAAACTCCTGAAGCTGGTCTTTGACCAAATCATAATCACCAACAGAAACCCCACCGCTGATTAAAAGAACATCAAAGCCTTTTGCCAAATTAATTTTCTTTTTAAGCTCGGATTTTTTATCACGGGCAATTCCCAGATATTTTGCTTCTGCTCCTGAACGCACAGCCAGCCCAAAAAGAGAATATCCATTTGCATTTCTTATTTTTCCAGCAGAGAGCTTTTTGCTCGGCTCAACAATTTCATCTCCAGTGGCAATAATAGCAACCTTTGGCTTCTTATAGACCTTAACCCTGCTGTATCCCAAAGAAGCAAGCATACCCATCTGGGCAGGACCAATAAGCTCGCCTTTATCAATCACCACCTCCCCCTGCCTGACATCTTCTCCTGCTTCGCCAATGTTTTCCCCTACTCTGGGCTTTTTCCAGAAAAACACC
The DNA here is from genome assembly GCA_964592965.1 of uncultured bacterium. Lineage (GTDB taxonomy): Bacteria > RBG-13-61-14 > RBG-13-61-14 > RBG-13-61-14 > DRUE01 > CAZKMM01. The sequence continues at coordinate 921 of CAZQJX010000176.1, read as the reverse complement.
TTCTTGCCCTTCTTTTTAGTATCTTCTACCATTACCACTGCATCTGCACCTTTGGGCAGGGGAGCACCTGTCATTATTCTGATAGCGGTTTTGGGCTTGATTGTTTCTTTGGCAATCCTTCCTGCAGGCAGGTCTTCTATCAGCTCTAAAACAACAGGAGAATCTTCTGAAGCATCTTTTAAATCCTCTGTTCGCACCGCATAGCCGTCCATTGTTGCTTTGCGGAAGGGCGGTATTGGCTCACGGGCAACAGCATCTTCAGCTAAAACCCTTCCCAAAGAGCGCAGTAAATCAACCTCTTCTGTTCCAAGCGGACTGGTTTTGTCCAGAACTTTTTTCAGCGCCTCTTCATAACTCGTCATCTTCTCTCTCCGATGCTTTATTTACTCAAATACCTCAACTGCTTCAGGCGGAAATCTTACCAAAACAGAGCTGGATAGTCCAATGCCCTTGCCTTCCAGCTCTTTAACAGGGATTTTTACTCTAAAATCCAGCTCTCCGCTCACTTTTATTTTGGCAATGCCTTCTTTTTCCAGCTCCATTCTCACTACTTTACCATAAAAGCAGTTCAGCTCTTTTTTGGAAAAAGAAGCAGGAAAAAGCTCAATGCGCTCTGGCTGAATCACACAGTTTATATGCCCGCTATATTTTCCCATAAACCAGATTTTCTCACCTTTTTTCGGCTCTATCCAGCTCAGCTTTCCGTTTGTTTTTGCTTTTCCGCTAAAATAATTTTCATAACCATATTCCACAATTTTCCCTTCTGAAAGATAAATAACCTTACCTGCCAAGCGATATGCCTGTGAAAAATTATGAGTAGTGAAAACAACAGTGGTGGAAAAATGATGATTGACTTCCAAGATGGTTGCTTCTAGGCGATTTTTTTGGCTCTGGTCAAGGCTGGTGGTGGGCTCATCCATA
>CAZQJX010000175.1:0-4129 GCA_964592965.1 uncultured bacterium | reverse complement strand
GCCTCAAAGCAAGCGCCTGAAAACTGGTAGCACTAACACTCACTACTACTGCACACTTCATCGCCTCGTTTATTTTTACCCTCTTTTCTTCCGTCAAGCAAATCCTTTTCTTGACAAACTTTTCTCTATGATTATTGTAATTTTTGAGGTGGAAAGTTATGAAAGAAGAACTTAAAGAGTATTTATTTAAAGAAATAGACATAGTTCAGGATATTATTCGCAGGATGGCTTATAACTCTTTCATTATTAAAGGTTGGGCAATTACTTTGATTGTTATCACTCTCTTACTTAGAGGAACTAAATTTCAAGTGTTTATTGCTTTTATTCCTCTTTTTGTTTTTTGGTTTTTAGATGCTTATTTTCTCAGACAAGAACGAATGTATAGAAAACTCTATGAATGGCTCATTAAAAACCGCCTTGAAACAGATGAGTATCTACTTGATATGAACGCCTACCGCTTCCAAGCAGAAGTCCCTTCTTTATTTAAAACTATGTTCTCTCTTACTCTAGGCTGGTTCTATGGCTCTATAGGAATATTAGTAATTATTTATGCTGTTTTTATTCTTATTAAAAGTTGATTCATTCAGGCTGGTCAGTTAATAAAAATTTTAATCTTCCACCCTGTATAACCTCGTGATGACAAATTATAAACCTATCCAGCTTTTTACCGTTAAGTTCAACTGAGCTTAAATAAATTTTCTCAGGAGCGCCTTGAGCTTGAATAATAAGGTCGCCAGAAGGAAGATGAACTATTACCTCTGGGAAAAGGGGAGTAGTGAGCACATATTTATCAGTTCCTGCAATGGGATAAAATCCCAGGGTGGAAAAAATATACCAGGCGCTCATTGTTCCGCAGTCGTCATTGCCATCTAATCCGTTGGGAGCATTTTTATATTTGTTCTCAATAATCCATCTCACCCATTTTTGAGTAAGCTCGGGTTTTCCAATCAAAGTGAAGATATAGGCAGAATGGATATCTGGCTCGTTTCCGTGCCAGTAATAGCGATTAGGAAGATAGTTGTGCTTTTTTTGTGCTCCCTTTTCAAAAAACTCTTCCAGCTTCGCACTCAGCTTATCCGCACTGCCGAAAAGCTCTACCAATCCGTCAACATCGTGCCAGGGAGCAAAGAGCCACTGCCAGGCATCTCCTTCGGTATAATCGGTCTTCCAAAGAATCAGCCAGATGCTGGGATGATAAAAAGTTTTGAATTTGCCGTTTGCCTTTCTCGGTCGCAGGAACTGGTCTTTAGAATCCCAAAGGTTCTGGTAGTTTTTGGAGCGCTTGTAAAAATATTCTGCGTCTTTTTCTTTTCCTAGCGCTTTAGCAAAATTGGCAATGCAAAAGTCATTGTAAGAATGCTCAATGGTGAGAGAGGCAGATTCCCAGTATTTATTTGATGGAAGGTATCCTAGCTCCATATATTCCTTCAGCCCTTCCCTTCCTTCATAGAAAGCGGATTCAGGCATTGGCTGAGTAGCAACTTTTTTAATCAGCTGATACCCGGAAAGATAATCCCAATCTCTGATGCCTTTGAGATAAGTTTCTGCCAAAACACAATCAGCAAAGGTGCTGGTCATACAATTGGTATAGCGGTTGGAAGTGGGCCATTTGGGGATATATCCGCCCTGCTTGCCCATCATTACCAGGCTTTGGGCAAAATCTCGGGCACGCTCTGGGTCAAGCAAAATCCATAAGGGATGGAAAGTTCGGTAAGTGTCCCAGAGGGAAAAGTCAGAATAATAGCGAAAACCCACTGCCTTGTGAACCTTTCCATCAAATCCAATGTAATAACCGCCTTCTTCAGTTAAATCAGTTGGCATTAAAAGCGTGTGATAAAATGCGGTGTAAAAGATTGTTCTTTGGTCTTTGGTTCCGCCTTTTATTTCTATGCGGGAAAGCTCGCTCTTCCACTGCTTTTCCGCATCTTCTTTTACTTTTTCAAAATCCCAGCCGGGAATCTGCTTTTCCAGATTTATCTTTGCCTGCTCCTCGCTGATTAAAGAAATCCCTACTTTAACAAGAAGGGGTGAAGATAGCTTTCCAAAATCAAGCCAGGCGCCAACTTTCTTTCCGCTTATTTTCTTAATACCGTTTTGCGATATGCCCTTTTTGAAGATACTAAATCTTTTTATTTTTTGATTAAAAAGCGCATAAAAGTAAATTTTTATTCCTCGCTCATCAAATTTTCCTGTCAAATAATCCTTAACAGTAAGCCCAGCAATTCCTCTACAATCAATCTGCCATCCCCAAACTTCGCCAGTTTCTTGACTAACGGCTATTTTTCCACCGCAGGAATTTCTGTCCACAGAGCCCCTTCCCAAGTCAATGACCACAATTGCATTTTTGTTTTTCGGATATGTATAGCGATGAAATCCGCAGTTTCTTGTGGCGGTGAGCTCAGCTTTGATTCCGTTATTTAAAACTACAGAATAAAAACCAGGATGGGCTGATTCATTTTCGTGAGAAAACCTTGCCCGATACCACTGTTCGCTGACCACTGGTGGAACCCTGCCCACCGCAGGCATAAACCTTACGCTTCCATAATCAGCAATACCAATTCCGCTCAAATGATAGTGGCTGAATCCCCGAATCTGATTATCAGGATACCAGTATCCTGCGCAATGCATAAAGCTTATGTTAATTCCGTTCCAGCTGGTATCTGGGCTTAGGCTTACCATTCCGAAAGGAACTTTGGCGCCCGGAAAGGTGCTACCCACTCCAAATCCAAACCCGCCAGTGCCAATAAAAACATTCACCTCATCCAAAACCGATTTTGCCCTGCTCTCAGAAACAGCGAAAAAAAGTAGCAAAGCAGTTCCTAAAACCAAACTCCTCAGCTTCATCTCACCCCTCCTTGTCTATTAATTGGAAAAAATTATATCTATCTTGCCAAAGATTGCCAAATAAATTTTAGCTAGGAGCAAATGTAAAAACTAATCTTTAAGCGGGGTTGACAGTTGGTTTAAAATTCTTTGGCTGTATTTCTGGAAGTATTTTTTTATATCTTCAGCTGTCTTTCTGATATTCCCTTCTAATCTGGCACGGGCATCACTACTTATCTCTTTCATTAATTTGAAGTATTTTCGGTTGATGCGTTCAGAAAGCCATTTGCGGATTACACGATGTCCGTAGCTTCGGTATAAAAAAGAGATGAAATCAAAGCGGAAAAAGAGCCGAAAAATCTCTGCAATTGAATAAAACTTCGTCATTGCACGAATAGTTTCTTTCTGAAGCTGATACGGCGCCATATTGCGAGGACGGAACACCAGATGATGACCATCATACAGGCTCCAATCTTGGGTCAAAAGCCTGTCTTCGCTTTCTATCTGCTTGTAAAACCTCGTGCCTGGAATTGGGGTTAAAATCATAAATTGCACGGTATCAATTTTGTGTTTTAGCGCAAATTTAGTTGTCTGGCGAATTGTCTCTAGCGTGTCGGTATCTGCGCCGAAAACAAACATACCATGAATTCTGATGCCATAGCGATGAAATTGCTTGATGGCGTCTTCAATCTCATCTAAGGTTATCTTTTTTCTATATGCTTTTAAAGTTTCGGGGTTGATTGATTCTAAGCCGATATAAACAAAGTAGCATCCTGAGGCTTTCATCAGCTCAAGCAGTTCCTCATCTTTGGCAATATCTGCTCTTACTTGCGCAGTCCAGCTGGGTGTAATTTTATTTTCAATCATTAGTTTGAGCAATTTTTTTGTATGCGCGGGATTGGCGACAAAATTGTCATCATAAAAAAATACAACATCGCCTTTTTTGAGATTGAGTTTAACAAGGTCTTCCAGCACAAGCTCAGCCCTTCGGAACCGATATTTTCTTCCGAAAAGCTCAGTGACCGCGCAAAAACTGCAGTCATAAGGGCATCCACGAGAGGTCATCACAGGCTTGACCGAGCCGAGCTTTCCCCTAAGAAGGGAAAAATCTGGAAAAGGAAGCTGATCCAAATCGGGGCAGGTGGAGTCATCAGAAGAATTATGAAATATATGGTCTCCTACCCGAAAGCTAAGCCCAGGAATCTTTTCCAGCCCGCTTTTTTCCTCTATAGCCCTGACCAAGCTCAAAATGGTCTTTTCTGCCTCACCCCGAAGCACAAAATCTCCATGCTGGAGTGCTTCTTCA
>CAZQJX010000174.1:0-4154 GCA_964592965.1 uncultured bacterium | reverse complement strand
TAATTTAAAGCGCCCGCCACTCTTCAGGACGAAGTATCTCTGGATGTTCAAGCGCATAATCAATAATTTCAAGCAGTTTCTCTTTGTCTTGAGGCAGGGTGCCTTTAAGCGGAAGGTAGTTAGAGGCATGGTTGCTACGAAAAATAGAATCTTTAACCTCTAACTCCTCAATCAGCCATCTCAGCTCCCTGAGAAAATCAAATTTGTCTAAAAATTCAAAATCACCTCCCATCTGTCGGGCATAAATCTTTTCAAAAGGACCGAGCATTAAAGTAAGGGCAGAGATATATCTGGGATTGATTTTGCTCAAAAGTTTGCCGGTAAGCCGAGCGTGCCTTTCACTGCCTTTCTTTCCCGCCAGCCCGAGAATAACCGTTACTGAAATGGTCATACCTGCCCGATGAGCCTTCTCACAGCCAATAATCATATCTTTTGTTGTTGCCTGCTTTTTTACTTTCTCCAGAATTTCATCATCACCGCTTTCCACGCCGTAATAAATAAGTGTAAGCCCAGCTTCCTTTATCTCCTTAAGCTCCTGCTCGCTTTTCTCCAGCAAGTTTGAAGGATTGGCATAGCTGGAAACACGCTCAAGATGAGGGAAAAGCTCATAGCAAGCCTGAAGAATTTTAAGTAGGTCATCAGTAGGCACAACCAGAGCATCACCATCAGCAAGAAATATCCGGCGGACATATCCCACCCGCTCCGCACACCATTTGAGGTCTTCAATCACATCTTGCACAGGACGAATTTTAAACTTTTTAGTCTTATACATATAGCAGAATTTACAGGTGTTGGTGGAGCATCCATAAGTCGCCTGAATAATCAGAGAGTTCGCTTCACTGGGCGGTCGGAATAATGGAAGGTCGTATTCCATTGCATAATAAAGATAAAAAATCTCTGGATAATTTTCAAGAAAACCAGATGGAAAAAACCAATCATCTTTTCTAATGATTGATTTAACCTTTCTCGTGTGGTAAAAACCAATATGATGTTTGAGATGATTGTCAAGGTTCCTGCACGAATAAATATCCTCGGCAATCCAAGCGATGCCAATGAAGGAGCGCATCAAACCATAAGCTCTGCCATCAACATCTGGGGAGAAGCCCGAATAGAAAAAAGCGAAAAAATCATCTTTGAATACAGCACAGAAGCTGGCGAATCCCGTAAAATAGAAATTGAGCCCGCACCACAAATCCAGCCTACCTATGGCAGTGAATTTGACCTTTTTCTTGCCAGTTTAAAAATGCTCCTTGCCCACAGCCCAGAGCTGAGAGAAAAAATACAACAAAAAGGCATCAAAATTTCTTATTCCACAGAAATACCTCGTCAGAGCGGATTGGGTGGCTCTACGGTTTTGGTTTTGCTTACTCTTCTCTCCCTGGTTCATTACTATCGTCTGAATAAAAAGGTGCATAATCTTTATTTTCTTGCTGAGCTTGCTCAGAGGATTGAAGAGCTTGAGCTGGGCATTACCTGCGGTTTCTCTGACCGATATGTCCCGCTCTTTGGTGATATTGCTTATATTGACTATCGGGGCAAATTATTCCATCTTCCTTTAAAAGAGGAGCCTTATTGCACCTATGAAAAGCTCGGTCCTTATACTGAACATCCACCGCTGGTGGTGGTGTTTTCTGGGCTTGAGCACAAATCTCAGGATGTTCATGGAAGAATGCGGGCAAAATATCTGGAGGAATTCAAAGATTTTAAAGGTGATTATGAAAATGCTCCTTTTATGGTCAGACAGATGAAATTAATTGGCGATACTGCTTGGAAAGGAAAGATAGCACTTTTAGAATCTGACTGGCATAAGTTCGGCGAACTGATGAATGAAAATCATAGACTGGTAGATGAACTGATGAGATATTGCGGTTTTGAGCAAGGCGCAGGTGGAATTAACAACCAACTGATAGAAATAGGTAGGAGCTTGGGAGCTTTGGGAGCAAAGCTTACTGGTGCGGGTGGGGGCGGTTCGGTTTTCTTCCTCACCCAGCCGGGAAAAGAAGAGGAGTTTGCTCATAATATTAAAAAAGAGATTGAAAAACTCAAGCTGGAGCGAGCCCAGGTCTGGATACCAAGCATTGTCCGACAGGGAGCAGTAGTTTTAAAAGGGTAAAAAATGAAGGAGCTTCAGGCAGTCATTCTTGCAGGTGGAAGGGGAAAACGCCTTCATCCTATCACTCTTAATCATTCCAAAGCAATGACTCCTATTCTCGGCGTGCCTATCATTCAGCGAGTAATAAAAAGCCTTGAAAAAAACGGAATTAAACGCTTTGTGCTGGTAAGAGCTCCTGATGATTATGAACTGGAAAATCTAGCCAAAAAGCTAAAAGAAGAAAACCATTTAGAAATCAAGCTTGCTGTTCAGCCAGAAGCAAAAGGCTCTGCCCACGCACTTGCCTGTGCTCGAGAATTGATTGATTCGGATTTTATCTTAGCCTCCTGTGATAATCTTTATCCAGATGAGCATTTTCAAAAGATTATCAGATGCTTTTTTGAAACAAAAGCCTGTGCGGTTTTTACTTTAAGCAAAATCAAACCCGGAGACCTCAACCGGTCAGCAGGAGTTAAATTAAAAGAAAACGAAATTATTGAAATAAAAGAAAAGCCGGGAGAAAACTCGGGAAAATGGGATGCAATTTCCAAATTCCTTTTTGTTCTGTCCAAGCGCATTCTTGATTTTCTTGACCTTGTTGAAGAATCAGAGCGAGGAGAGAGGGAAATTCAATCTGCCATTCGCCTTTTAATTGAAGACCAAAAGCCTCATCAAAAGCCGATGGGAATTTTTGTCTCTAACTACCTCCATCTTACCTCTGCCAAAGACCTGATTGAAATCCACAAGCACTATCTATCCAACCATAAGCCTTATTCCATTCACCCGCAGGCAAAGCTGGAAGATAAAATTGAAATAGTTGAACCAGTAATGATTGAAAAAGATGTGGTGATTAAGTCTGGTGCGCGAATTGGTCCGTTTGTTTACATTGGGCAAGGAGCCTGCTTAGAAGAAAAAGTAAGTTTGGAAGAAGTTGTGGTATATCCTAATGTGAAGATAACTTCAGGCACACAAAAATCTTATCAGGTGCTTATAGACTAGCTAAAAAGCTTAAGCTGAGGTTCTTTGGGCAAGCCAATCTCTTTCAGCCGGGGATAGCGCTCAATTAATCGGCTGGGAATTTTAACAGGCTTTTTGGTAAAGAAAAATTTTAGCTCAAGCGCATTCACCAAGCCTTTTCCCTGAAAATGGTTGTTAGAAACCACAAAAACCATCTCAGATTTTTCCTTTAGTCGCTCAATGCGCTCTTTCCATTCCAAAAGCTCTTCTTTTGAATAAAGATAGTCATACCGCTCCCAGCTTTGTGCATCTTCTTTGAACCATTTTTCTTTATTCCTTCCATGCAGGCGCACATAGCTGATTTTTGAAGTAATAATCTCAGTTGGCGGGAGTGAGTTAGAAAATAAAGGCTGGTCTATGCTGGCAAAGCCAATCTCTTTTTCTTTAAGCCATTCTATAAACCAGGTTTTGTTCCAAGAATTATGCCTGAACTCTACCACCAAAGGAAATTCCTGAAAGGCACTGGCTATCTTCTTAAGCCGAGCAAAATTCTCCTCTTTACAAACAAAAGACCAAGGAAATTGCACCAATAAACAACAAAGTAGCCCTGATGAGAAGAGAGGCTCAATTCCTGCTTTAAAAATCTTTTCATCTTCTTTGCTCCATTCTTCCTGCTGATGAGTAAATTTTTGCCAGAGCTTGGCAGTAAAGCAGAAGCTGGGATTTTTCTCTACAATCTTCACCCAGCTTTTTGCTGAGGCAGATGAAACAGGAGCATAAAAGCTGGAATTTATTTCAACCACATCCACCAGCTCGCAAATCAGCTCCAGCGGATGAAATCCTTTTGGCTTGGGCTTGGGATAAACTATCCCTTCCCAATCAGGATACGACCAGCCAGATATGCCAAAATAAATCCTTTTCAAATCGCTCTCGCCTTCCAACTGATTTGCAAATTCTCTTTTAAAAAGAGAATATGAAAATTGATGAAAAAACTCAACCAGATTTTTAAAGCCATTGTTTTCCGCCTGCTTGCGGTTTTGCTTCCAATAATCTTTTTATGCGCAATCGGAGAAATCATCTGCAGAAAATACGACCCTAACCTGCG
>CAZQJX010000173.1:0-4167 GCA_964592965.1 uncultured bacterium | reverse complement strand
TATTTCCACCTTTGTTAATTAAGGCAACAGCCTTTTGAGGAAGAATAATTCCATACCAACTATCGGTTCCATCCGTAAACTCAAAAGTCCCGTCGTTATTATCGGCAATAGGTTGTGGTTGAGAATCATAATTATTTGGTTTTAGTTGCACTCGTATCTGAACCTGTCCAGATTGTTCGGAAAATTCCACCCATCCCCAGCTTCCATTATCACCAATACAATAGTATTTATTAGATGCGGAATCATCCCACACAAATTGCGGATTATTTTGCACTCTAATGCCAAAAATATAAGATAATGAATCATTAGTAAACATCATAGCAATATTTAGTTGACCATCAAGAAAAAATTGATAAACTTGAAATTGATTATTTTGGTTATCGTATACATATTTTATTGCTTTGTAATCTGAGTTGTATTGATAATCGCACTCCACAGTTGATCCTGAAATTTCTTCTGAAATTTTTAATTTCTTTTGTTGAGGATCTACAATAGCTTTTCCATTGTTCACACTTCTTAATATAACCGTATTTCCACCCTGAACTGTTTCGGAATAGATTATGGCAACCCAGTTGTATGTTCCACCAATTTCAAGCCCATAAGGCTCGCTTGTTTCTTTTAATCCTAAAACAGGAACAATGTTAGCTGTATCTCCTGCCTGAGCAATTAAAATCTCATCATTGAGCCAAAGGGCGGGAAAACTTAACCCTTCTTCATTTGTATAGATATAAAATCCATCAGCGTTTTTGTCTGAAAAGGTAATTGTTTCAGAATCACCGTCATCTAGCTCCAAAGACCATACATATTTATCATCAGGATAAAGCTTCCACAAAAAAACATCGCCTCCAGCAAATCCTCTAAAAATATACTCCCGATGAGTTTGTTCTTCATCGCCATTTCCTCCTCCGTCCCCACAGGAATAAATGAATACTGTTCCAAAAAATAAAATCATAATTAGTGCTAAAAAAGCTTTAAACCGCATTCTAACTCCTCCTTTCTTTTGAAAAGAAGTTTTTATTATAATAAACTCAATAAAGGAAAAACTCAAGATGTCGCCTGCTAAGAAAAAAGCCAGAGCTTATATAGGTTGCAGTGGGTTTGTGTATCGGCACTGGCGAGGGGTTTTTTACCCGGAGGAGCTTTCGCAATATAGGTGGCTGGAATATTATGCGGAGAAGTTTGACACGGTTGAGCTTAATGTCACTTTTTATCGTCTTCCCAATCCCAGCAGTTTTAAAAGCTGGAAGAAGCGCACGCCAGATGACTTTATATTTGTCATCAAGGGCTCAAAGTTAATCACGCATCAAAAGATGCTTAAAGATGTTGAATCAGCGGTAGATGAACTTATTGAACGGGCAAGCCTTCTGGAAGCTAAGTTGGGACCAATTCTCTGGCAACTCAAGCCCAGCCACAAAATTGACCTTGAGGTTTTAAAAGACTTTACCGCTCTGCTCAAAGAAAAATATCCCAATCTAAGGCACGCATTTGAGTTCCGCAACAAAACTTGGTTTGAGCCAGAAGTTTATAAAATCCTGAAAAAAGCCAATATGACCTTCTGCCACGCAGATTGGCCAACCAATCTTCCCCAGCCGAGCGATGATTTCCCTTACATTTATATCCGCAGGCACGGTCCTGAGGGGCAGGCGTATCGGGGATGTTATTCAGAAAAGCAATTAAAAGACCTTGCCAAAAAAATCAAAAAATGGCTCAATCAGGGAAAGGATGTTTATGTTTATTTTAACAATGACATAGAAGGATACGCTCCCCAAAACGCGCTTCAACTTAAAAAGCTGATTGAAGGCTGAACCTTAAATCCCTTACTTGGTTTGAAGCTTCTAAATTATTAGAGTATGATTAATTCAGAGATGAAAATCGGGGTGGTCGGAGCTGGCGGTTGGGGAACCGCGCTGGCAAATCTCCTTGCCAGCAAAGGATACAAGCCTGCGCTTTGGTGCTATGAGCCTGAGCTGGCAGAGATTATCCAGAAGGAGCAAGAAAACCCTTATTATCTTTCAGGGATAAAACTTGAAGAAGATATTTTTGCCAGCGCCGACCTAGAAGAAGTTGTCAGGAGAAAAAAGCTGGTGATATTTGCGGTTCCCAGCCAGTATTTTCGCTCGGTTTTTGAAAAAACCGCCTGCTATCTTGAGCCTGATGCTATTCTTGTAAGCGCCACCAAAGGCATTGAAACCGATACCCTGAAAACAATGAGTCAAGTAATGACCGAGCTGGCGCCCGAACACGCCTACCGCATTGCAGTCATTTCAGGACCAAGCTTTGCCCGAGAGGTGGCTCAAAAGGTCATCACTGCTATAACCTGCGCCAGCCACGACCGAGAAATAGCCCAGCTTGTCCAGAATACCTTAAGCACCGATTACTTCAGAGTTTATACCTCTGCTGATGTTATTGGTGCTGAGCTGGGCGGTGCAAGCAAAAATGTCATTGCTATTGCCACTGGAATTTGCGATGGTATGGGATTGGGATTAAACACCCGTGCTGCCATCATCACCAGAGGGCTGGCGGAAATCACCCGCTTGGGAATTAAAATGGGAGCTAATCCTATGACCTTTGCAGGGCTGGCTGGAGTCGGCGACCTTGTCCTTACCTGCACTGGCAAGTTAAGCAGAAATTACAATGTTGGATTTCAGCTCGGAAAAGGAAAGCCCCTTAAAGAGATTCTTTCAGAGATGAAAATGGTTGCGGAAGGAATTAAAAACGCTGAATCGGTCTATAAGCTCAGCCAGAAATACAATGTTGAAATGCCGATTACCGAGCAGGTATATCTTGTCCTTTATGCTGATAAATCTCCCAAACTGGCAGCTTCTTCTCTTATGGGCAGAAAGCTAAAAGAGGAATTCTGGATTTAAAAATGGCAGGGCAAAAAACCATCAAAGAGATTTTTGAGCAGGATAAAAGAATCACAGTAGAAAACCTTTGCGAGCTACTGGTAAAAAAAGGATTAATTAGTGAGGAACAAAAAAAAGATATTTTAGTCAAGCAAGGGAAGCAAAAAGCTCGGCTTCAGCTTGAGCAAAGGGAGCTCCGCTTTTCACCCGCCCGTCAGATTCAGTCGGAAATTTCTCCTGCTCAAATCATTGCCAGCTTTAAGTTCCCGCTCCTCAAAGACCCAGATAAGCTTTTAACCGAAGATATAATTATGCAGGCACTGGCTGAGGAGCTGGGTATGGAGTATGTTAAAATAGACCCGCTCAAGCTTGACCTAGACCTTGTCACCCGCACCATCTCACGACCGTTTGCAAAAAAGCACTCAATGATACCCATTGCCAGCGAGAACAACACTCTGGTGGTGGCAACCGATGACCCGTTTGATTTGGAAGGTGTTGATGGCATTCGCAGGGCGAGCGGAAAGCAGGTTCGCTTGGTTTTAAGCTCCCGCAGTGATATTCAGCGGATAATCAATGAATTTTATGGCTTCCGCACCTCCCTCACTGTGGCAGAAAAAGAGCTTGCCCCAGGATTTGATATAGGCAATCTTGAGCAATATGTGCGAATGAAGCCCGAGGAGCAAATTGACTATCAGGACCAGCCAATCATCAATGCGGTTGAATACCTATTCCGCTATGCTTATTCCCAGCGGGCAAGCGATATTCATATTGAGCCAAAAAGAGATTATAGCCTCATTCGCTTCCGCATTGATGGTGTGCTTCACGAAATCCACCGCATTCCCAAACTGGTTCATAATGCCATTGTCAGCAGGATAAAAATTCTCTCCCGAATGGATATTGCTGAAAAGCGAAGACCGCAGGACGGAAGAATTAAAACCGAGCATAGAGGAAAAGAAATAGAGCTGAGAGTTTCCACTCTTCCCACCGCTTTTGGAGAAAAAGTAGTGGTGAGAATATTTGACCCTGGACTTCTTATGCAGGACCTTGAAAATCTCGGCTTTTTCCCAAGAGAGCTTGAGCTGTTCCAAAAATTTATCTCACGCACTCATGGAATTATTCTGGTCACAGGTCCCACAGGTTCGGGAAAAACAACCACTTTGTATTCAGCATTGAAAAAGCTGGCAAGCCCTGCGGTTAATATCGTGACCATAGAAGACCCGATTGAGATGGTTTATGAAGAATTCAATCAGGTGGCGGTTCAGCCCAAAATAGATATCACCTTTGCTAATGCCTTGAGAACCATACTTCGCCAAGACCCAGA
>CAZQJX010000172.1:0-4203 GCA_964592965.1 uncultured bacterium | reverse complement strand
TGGCAATGTTTTATGCTTATATGCAGATTTTGAGTGGAATTTATGATGTGGTTTTGGTAGAGGCACATACTCAGTCATCAGTTTTTAATCCCCATCAGGTAAATTTTTATACTCTTGACCCGCTTTTTGACCGCCAGCTCGGAATTATAAATGATGTTGCTCTTTCTGCCATTCAAGCAAGGATGTATATAGATAAATATGATGTCTCACTTGAGCACCTTGCTTTGGTGGCGGTTAAGAACCTAACCAATGCTGGCAAGAATCCTTGTGCAGACCGAAAAATGCCAGACCTTGATATTGATGAGGTTCTGGAATCCAAACTGTATTATGAGCCACTCAGAGAATTGATGATTTCTCAGCTCAGCGATGGCTGTGCGGTTGTGATTCTGGCAAGCGAAGAAAAGGCACGGGAGATAACTGATAAGCCTGTCTGGATTGAGGGAGTGGGATTTTGCTATGATGGTTATCATCGTGACCGAGACCTTCTGAAATTGGAAAGCTTGAGAAAATCAGCTCAAAAAGCCTATGAAATGGCAGGGATAGTTGACCCCTACACAGAGCTTGACATTTTGGAGATAAGCGAGCGGTATGCTCATGAGGAATTGATGTTTTACGAGGCGCTGGGAATTGCTCGGGAAGGAAAGGGCAAGGTGCTTTTGGAAAAAGGAATTACTGATATAGATGGTGAGCTTCCTGTTAATCCCAGTGGCGGTGCTTTATCAGCAGACCCGATTTGCGCAACAGGTTTAGTGAGAGTGATAGAGGTAGCAAAACAGATTAGAGGAGAGGCAAACGGATATCAAATTCCCGGGGTTAGAAAGGGGCTGGCTCACGGTCAATTTGGCGTATGTGCCCAGAAGAATATTGTCTGGATATTAGGAGGTGAGGCATAATGTTAAGGAATGTAGCGGTAATAGGTTGTGGTCAGACCAAGCATTCAGCCAGACGGCGCGATGTCAGTCTGGCGGAGATGGTTGGAGAGGCAGTATCAAAGGCATTAGAAGATGCTGAGCTTTCTCCCAAAGAAGTGGATGCCTTTGTAGCTGGCAATATGCAGGGATTTGGTGGAGTGGCTCAGCCAGACCTTTGGCTTGGGGAATGGATTGGAGCAGCAGGAAAGCCGGTTTTGCGTATTGCTACTGGTGGCACCACAGGCGGTTCTGTTGCTCAGGGAGCGTTTTATGCAGTTGCCTCTGGGCTTTTTGATGTGGTGGTTGCGGTTGCCTGGGAGAAGCATTCAGATAGCAAAGAAGCTGGAGCAACCACTGGTCTGGCTCATGTGGGTTTGGCAAATCTCTTTCATGCTCTTCGTTATGGATTGAGCTTGAAAAATTTAATTGCCACCACCGCTGTCGGTGCTGCCGCTGGAGTGGCAGTATATCAGGCTAGGTTTTATATGCATCGTTCAGGATGCACGATTGAGCATTTTGATATGGTGGCTGCTAAGGCGCGCAGAAACGCAGCTAAAAATCCTTATGCACATCTGCAATGGCCAGACTGCCGGCCTGAAGATATAGCCAAAACCCCGATGGTTGCTTATCCTTTCCGCTACGGTCATATCTGCCCTGCAAGCGATGGTGCTTCTGCCATTGTGATTGCAGAGGAGAAAATCGCACGGAAAAAGTGCAAAAAACCTGCTTGGCTTTTGGGAATGGCAGCATATTCTGATGAAGAGAACCAGCTTCAGAGCGAAAGCTATTGCGGTGTGGGTGTGCTTGACCCATCAGAACAGCTTGGCTGTCAGATTTCTGCCAGAAGAGCCTATGCAATGGCAGGAATAACTGACCCGAAAAAAGAAATTGACCTAGCGGAGATATACCAGCCATTTCCCAGCCAGGAGTTAATATTTGCTGAGCGTTTGGGTCTATTTGATGAGGGCACTGCCTGGAGAGCTCTGGAAAAAGGCGAGACAGATATAGAGGGAAGAATTCCAATCAGCGTTTCTGGCGGAGTTAATGCCACTAATGCTATAGGTTCTTCCGCGCTTCAGCGTGTTTTGGAATGTGCTCTTCAGATTATGGGCAAGGCTGGTGAGCATCAGGTTCCAAAAGAGGTAAGAAAAGCGGTTGCCCACGGTTGGGGTGGAGTTACCAACTATATCACGGTAACCGTATTAGGAGATTCGCCAAGGGGGTGAGAAAATGCCGTATTTAAAAGATGAAAGACCACAAACTATGGGTGTGGATGGTGAATGGCAAGTTGGTGCTTATCAATGGAAAGCAAATTTGATTTTAGATGAATTTGTTCGTGGATTTAAGGAGAAAAAGATTATTGGCGGACTCTGCACTGGCTGTGGAAGAACTATTGTTCCGCCGAGAATGATTTGCGGTAAGTGCCATCGGAGAATTACTGAAAGAAGAGTGGTAAGTCAAATAGGCACCATAACCTGTTTTATCATTAGCCCTCCAGTAGAAAAGGGTAAATATAGGCTTTTCGGCTTAGACCCAGTTGAAACAGGTGCTTTAAAGGAGGGAGAGGTTTTAATTCCAGTATTTGTCAGATTTGATGGTGCGGATTCTAACTATGCCACTTTGCTTTTAAATGCTGACCCTGAAAAAGTCCATATTGGTATGAGAGTAAAAGCGGTCTGGGTGGAAAACCCGCAGGGTAGATTAGATGACCTTATTGGAGTAGAACCGATTGAAAAATAAAAAGGAAGGGGTTGAAAAATGACGCAGGAAAGAAGTCCAATTGATGTGGAGAAATTAAGGGCTTTGCTTGAGCTTCAGGCAGAGCAGGAGAGAAAACAGGGATTTGTAAGGGTTCAGGGACTTCCTTTTGTTGCAGGATTTTCTTGGTCTGTTGGCTTTCAGATGGAGAGGTTTATCAAAGCTCTTAAAGATAAAAAACTTTTAGCTTCCAAATGCCCACAATGCGGTTATACTTATGTTCCGCCGAGAAATTATTGCGCAAAATGCTATGCTCAAATTGACGAGAAGGATAATCTTGAGCTGAGCGGAGAGGGCACGCTTGAAAGCTGGACAATTGCCTATGTTGAGCTGGATGGGAAGGGAAATTGGGTTGACCTTAAAGAGCCCAAGATTATTGGCGCCATTAAGCTTGATGGCGCAAATTCCCTCATCTTTATGCCCATAGAAGCCAAGCCTGAGGAGTTGGAAAAAGGAATGAAAGTGGCTATTGAATGGAACAAGGAGCTTAAAGGCGCCATCAGCGATATTAAATGCTTTAAGCCCAAGAAATAAAACTTAAAAGTCAAATTTTCCCTCTTGCCGATTAATCAAATTGATTTTTGCTTAGCAAGGGATTATTATTTGTTTTAGATGTGGAAGATAAAAGAAGAAGAGATACAACATCTTATTGATTCCATAGTTAAAAATTTTCATCCTCAAAAGATTATCTTGTTTGGCTCATACGCTTGGGGCAAGCCGGAACCAGATAGTGACGTAGATTTGCTAATAATCCTAAAAACTCGCAATACTCTGGATACCGCGGTATCAATTCGTCAGGTTATAGAACATAGATTCCCGGTTGACATAATTGTAAAGACGCCCAAGCAGGTTGAGAGACGCTTAAAAGCAGGCGATTCCTTTATTTCAGAAATTATCAAAAAAGGCAAGGTAATTTATGAAGCCCCAAACCTGGGAATGGATTGAAAAAGCAGAAGAAGATTTTGAAGTTGCAAAGAGATTGAAAAGAGCTAAAAAGCCTTTATATAATTCTGTCTGCTTTCACTCTCAACAATGTGCAGAGAAATATATAAAAGCTTTTCTTGAAGAAGAGGGGCAATATGTTCCTAAAAGCCACGACTTAGTGGCATTAATTACTTTGTCTCCTTCATTAAAAGAACTTTTAAAGAAAAAAGAAGAACTTGAAAAACTAACAGGATATGCAGTTGCCTTTCGTTATCCAGGAGCAAAAGCTTCCTAGAAAAATGCAGAGCAATGTTTTTCTATAGCTTCGTTTATTCGTAAGGCTATAAGAGCTAAATTGAAATTAAACCGGGTGGGAAAGAAAAGATGAAAGAGAAAGGATCTGGCAAGAAGCGCTGGGAAGAGGAATGCTTAAAACCTCATCTTGAGCGGGCACCAGAGCGAAAGGAAAGATTTAGCACCATCTCTGACCTTGAGATTCCCCGCCTAGTCTGCCCCGAAGATTTAAAGGAATGGAATTATGAGGAAAAGCTCGGCTATCCCGGTGAATATCCATTTACTCGGGGCGTATATCCTACAATGTATCGGGGCA
>CAZQJX010000171.1:2607-4252 GCA_964592965.1 uncultured bacterium | reverse complement strand
AAATTTTAAAAACTTTGTCAAGATAAAAATATAATTTAATAAAAAATTCTGCACAGGATGATGAACACTAGAGAAGAAATAAAAGTTTTAAAAACCCCAATTTCTTTGCGTTTTTGCGGTTAATTTTTCACTGCGAGGGTGCGAATTAAACGGTTTGAGAAAGTCTTGGTCGTCTTTGCGGTTATTTGATTTTTTGGACTTTTATTTTCAGGGGGTGGTCAAGGATGTTCAAAAATCGCCACTCCTCGCCAGGATGGAAATTCTCTGGGAAATAATAATGCATCCAATAAGTCTGTGCGCCCTTTTTTAGCTGAATAAAATTTTTGAATTGATACCCGCTGGAAAACACACCGGGCTCATCTTCTGGCGGGTCTTGCCTGCTGGCATCATCAACATAATAAACACAGCGCTTTATATTTTTCCACTCTGCCGGGAATATTATCCGATGACAGAAACTTCCCCAATCCGCTATATTGCAGTGCCAGTCGTGGTCAAAATCTTTTTTAAGATTTTTTTCTGCAAGGCTCATCTTTCCATCTAAAACCACATCCTCTTGATAAGGATTTTGCGCGTCGTAATAATGGAAGCCGAAAGCAGAGGGAAGAAAATCTGTAGCACCATAAAGGTCTATGCTTGTAAGAACCTTTCTCAAATCTAAAGGAAGGTCTATAGTCATAGGATAGATGAAAAAATTAGGATAAAAATACAAAACCGAATAGCCCTTTCCTTCCAGTCTAATCACAGATGCTTTCAAATATCCTTCTCCCCTTTTAATCACCCGCACCGCACCATCCTTCCAGGCAGTGATTCGTGAATGAACCAGCTTATCAAAATAAAAAGGCACCTTGATGGTTCCAAATAATATCCAAACCTTTCCCCTGATTTTCAATCGGTCAACCAAATCAGGCGTGTAGCTACCATCTGGCTTTTTTATGGCAAGATAGTCATAATAAACTGCCTGTTGGGGGCTAGAATATTTGTAGTTGCGGGCAACAATAAGATAAGAATCCTTCTCAGCAATATATTTCAGCTGGACATAATCTTTGGGCGAGCGAGGAGCAGGCTTAGAAAATAGGCAAAAATATGCCCAAGCTTTGCCTTCTTTTCCTGGTTCAGAAATTTCAATCTCATAAGCTTTTTCAACCCCGGCAAGATTTATGGTTCCCGCACGCTCACCAGCATCAAAGAGCATAAAAACCAGCTCATCATTGGCATCAAAGCTGGGGTCTGGGTCTTGTGTGGCTTTTTCGCCTTTGGTGAAAACATATTCGCCATTAGGAAGCTTCTCATCTATCTGGAAAGGTATAGGAGCAAGCCTGCCATCACGAAAAGCAAAAAGTCCAAGATAAGCAGTATCTGCACCGAGCAGAGAAGGAAATTTTTCACCAGAAATAACAACTGGGTCTTCTCTTTGCAATATGTTTTTTTCTTGACCCCAAGCTGAAAAATTTAAGAAAGCCAGCAGAAAAATACCAAAAAGAAATAGTCCCATAATCCCCTCCTTTGTTGCGAGAGCTGACTGATGCATTTTTTACATTTTACCTGTTTTAAAGAATCCGTAAAAGTTATCCTTTCCTAAAAGCTATTATCGCCTGAACTTTTAAACAAAATTACATATATGAAGAACTGAAGAAAATAACAAAAA
>CAZQJX010000171.1:0-2507 GCA_964592965.1 uncultured bacterium | reverse complement strand
CAAGGAGCAAAACCAATGGCACAACAGACTTTAAAAGGAACAAAAAACAGCCAAGTCGTGGAGAAATCATCAAGCAATGGCGAAAAGAAAAATCGTCCCATCATACCCCTCAGTGAACTCAAGCCTGGAGAGTGGGGAGAGGTTGTAGCCATTAAGGCAAATCTTGAACTTAAAAGCAGGCTTTTAAGTATGGGGTTGACATCTGGAACAGAGGTCAAAGTGGATAAAACCGCTCCTCTTGGTGACCCGATGGATATTTTAGTCAGAGGATATCATCTTTCGTTGCGAATTGAAGAAGCTCAAAAGATTTGTGTCAAGCGGATTAAAAAATGATGCCTTTAGCCTATGTTCCTTTGGGCAAGAAAGTAAGGATAGTTCAGGTGCGTGCTGGAAAGGGGCTTTTGTTGCGCCTTTCAGAGATGGGCATTTTTCCAGGCGCGGTTTTTGATGTAGTAAGCGATTTTTCTCGTGGTCCCATTATCCTTCAAAGAGGTGCAATGAGAATTGGTTTGGGCAGAGGCGTGGCTTTTAAGATTTGGGTTCAGATTATTTCGTAAAGGAGGAAAGTTATGGCAGAAAGGATTTCCATCAAGGTTGCTCTTGCAGGCAATCCTAATTCAGGAAAGAGCACGGTTTTTAACCAGCTCACAGGAGCGAGGCAAAAGGTTGGAAACTGGCCTGGGGTGACAGTGGAGAAAAAAGAAGGGTTTTTTGAATATGATGGAAAGCAGGTGGAAGTTGTTGACCTTCCCGGTTGTTATAGCCTTACTGCTTATTCGCCAGATGAACTTATTGCCCGAAATTTCTTGCTCAAAGAGCGACCGATCACAGTGGTGATTATTGATTCTACTAATCTTGAGCGAAATCTTTATCTTGCAATCCAGCTTCTTGAGCTGGGAGTAAAGCTTATCATTGACCTTAATATGATGGATTTAGCAAAAAAGCAGGGGCTGAAAATAGATTCTCAGCTTCTCTCCTCTCTTTTGGGTGTGCCTGTGGTTGAGACCGTTGCGAGCAAAGGCAGGGGAATTGAAGAGCTTAAAAAAGCCATTTTAAAAATGGCAGAATCTTCGCCACCAGAAAAATTCAAAGTTAACTACGGAAAAGAAATTGAAGAAAAAATCAGTGAGCTTGAAAAACTGCTCTCTGGCTTTGCTGAGCTAAATTCCTATCCTTTGCGCTGGCTGGCTGTTAAATTTCTTGAAAATGATGAAGAAGTCAAAGAGCTGGTCAAAAGCAAAATTACCAGCGCTCAAATAAATGAAAAACTGGCTCAAATAGAAAATCTTTTAAAAAACACACTACAAGAAGATGCAGAAACCTATTTTATTGAGCAAAGATATGGGATGCTCGCAGGCATTATTCGCAAGGTGGTAAAAAAAGAAAGGACTGCTGAGCAGGCGCTTGATATATCTGACCGCATAGACCGCATTGTAACCAACCGCTGGCTGGGTATTCCCATTTTTCTTTTTCTTCTTTGGCTCAGCTTTGAGCTGGTTTTTAAATTGGGAGCTCCTTTTGCAGATTGGATAGACCAAGGCTTTGGCTGGCTTGCTGAAAAAAGCGTCCAGCTAGTTAATCAGCTTGGTGGACCAGATTGGCTTTCTAGCTTTATTTCAGATGGAATAATTGCAGGCGTGGGCTCGGTGCTGGTCTTTCTGCCTTATATAATGATTCTTTTCTTCATTATTGCTTTGATGGAAGACACAGGCTATTTAGCCAGAGCTTCTTTTGTGATGGATAGAGTAATGCACAGGCTTGGGCTTCACGGAAAAAGCGCCATTCCTATGCTTATCGGCTTTGGCTGTAATATTCCTGCTATAATGGCTTGCCGAACCCTTGAATCAAGAAAAGACCGAATCTTAACCATTCTTATTATTCCGCTGATGAGCTGTTATGCCAGACTTCCCATTTATACTCTTTTTGCAGGTGCATTTTTTGAAAGACATCAGGGGTTGGTGGTTTTTTCGCTTTATATTTTGGGAATAATTCTCGCTATCGGAGTTGCTCGGCTGTTAAAAGAAGTATTGTTTAAAGGAGAGACCGCTCCATTGGTTATGGAGCTTCCGCCCTATCGCCTGCCCCAGCTAAAAAGCCTTTTAATTCATATGTGGGAGCGGAGCTGGATTTTTGTTCGTAAGGCAGGAACAATTATTTTTGCAGTGGTGATTTTGGTATGGGCGCTGGCGTCTCTTCCTTTGGGGGTTGAATACGGCTCAGAAAAAAGCTTAATCGGAGAGCTGGGAAAGATTATTGCTCCCCTGCTCAAGCCTGCTGGATTTGGTTTCTGGCAGGCAGGGATTGCCCTTATTTTTGGTATTCTTGCCAAAGAGGTAGTGGTAGGGACTTTTGGGACACTTTTCGGAGCAGAAGATGAAGGGCTGAGAGCAATTTTAGTTAATTATTTTAATCCGGCTTCTGCTTATGCCTTTATGGTGATGAGCTTGATTTATATACCCTGCGTGGCAGCTATTGCCACTATCAAAAAGGAGTTAGGTTGGCGCTGG
>CAZQJX010000170.1:0-4343 GCA_964592965.1 uncultured bacterium | reverse complement strand
TATCTATATATTCAATTTCTTTGTTCTTTTCGCAGGCAAAAATCAAAAGAAGGATGCCTGAGAAAATGAGTAAGAGCCTGACTCTAATGCTAATTTCTTTTTTCATTTTTCTCTCCTCTGTTTTATCTTGAGTGCCAGATTATGCTTTAGTTTTTACTTTTTCTTATTGAAATTTACATAAAACAATTTTTTAAGTCAAAAGCTCAACCACGCTTACTGAAAAATAAGGTGATTTTTCAGGAAGGCTGAGCCAAAGCCCGCTTTTATCTGTTTTTATCTTCAGGCTCTTCTTTCCCTGTGGAGTTAAAAGAAAAGCGGATTTTACCTGAAAAGAAAATCCCTCAATTAAAACCTCTCCTTTCTTCCATTCAAAGATGTGTAGATAAATTTTATTTTTCTTCTGTGTGCTTCGGAACGCTTTTTTATCCTGAATTGGTCCTGCTTTTGTGCCATAAATAGCCTCTCCATTTACCTTGAGCCATTCCCCTATCTCTTTGAGCCTTTGCACCGAAGGCTTTGGGATAATTCCCTCTGCGGTTGGTCCGACATTGAGTAGGAAGTTTCCACCTTTGCTTACAATATCCACCAGCTTGCGAATTAGCTCGGTAGAGGATTTCCATTTATCATCCCAGCTCACATATCCCCAACTGCGGTTCATTGTCATACAGGTCTCCCAGTCAACTTCAAGATTTTTAGGCGGAATAAACTGCTCAGGCGTGATATAATCGCCAAGATGATTTTTCAAATACCGCTTTGTATATTTATGAAGTGCCTGCGGAAGAGTCGGTCTTTTGCCTATGCGGTCATTGATGATGACATCTGGCTGAAAGCGCCTGCACCACCCTTCCAGCTCCCTGCCAAGCCTGTTGTTCCACTGCGGAATCCAGTCGCCATCAAAAAACAAAACCGAAATTTCTCCGTAGCCGGTAAGAAGCTCTTTAATCTGCCCTTTCATATATTCAAGGTAGCGGGAAAAATTGGGAATGATGGTTATGGGATATGCTCCGCCTGCCCACCACCAGTCAAGAATGGAATAATAAACCCCAAAGCGAATGCCCTCTTCTCTGCACGCCTTTGCCAGCTCTCCGATAACATCTCTTTTAAAAGGCGTGGCATCAATTATGTCCCAATCAGTGAGCTTGGAGTTAAACATACAAAAGCCATCGTGATGTTTTGAGGTAATGACCATATATTTCATTCCCGCAGATTTAGCAAGCCTTGCCCATTCGCTGGCATTAAATTTTGTGGGATTAAATTGAGGAGCAAGTTTTTTATATTCCCTTTTGGGAATGAGCGCCCTGTTCATAATCCACTCGCCGGGCAAGGGAACTTTTCTTCCTTTCCAAACCCCAGCAGGGACTGAATAAACGCCCCAGTGGATAAACATTCCAAAGCGAGCCTCTCTCCACCAGCGCATCCTTTTGTTGAAATCTTCAATGCTTTCTTCTGAAAGCCTTGCCCAAATCGGTGAAGATAAACAAACACCTGCGCCACCAATCCCAACATATTTAAAAAATTCTCTCCGATTCATCCTTTCACCTCCATAAAACTTTTAGAAAATTCTGGCACGCTCCTAATACAAATATTAAACCAGCACTGTAAAAATAAAACAAGCCCAAAATTCAGACAATAGAATTTCTTAATGTTTTCCAGTGGTTTTGAAAATCTGTTTAAGTTCAAAATTTAAACAATATCTTTAAAAACCAAAGCTTGATTTTGGCTGAAAAAAAGCCTTTGGCAAAAATTAAAATTAAAAACCCCAAGAATTATTTAAAGTTTTTGCCTTCAAGAAATTCAGAAAAATTTATTTTTGGTTAAAGGGTTTTTGGCTTTTAAAATCAAACTACCTTATCTTGACCTTAACTGAAATTTCTGGCAGTATAGCTGGGAAATGATTGACCTGCATACACATTCACTATTAAGTGATGGAGTTTTGCTTCCTTCTGAGCTTGTTCAGCAGGCAAAAAAGCGAGGATACAAGGCACTGGCAATAACTGACCACGCAGACGCCAGCAACCTTGAGGAGATTATCCGCCAGCTCAGGCGCTTTGTAAAAAGCCTTCCTAAAGACCCAGAAATAGATGTGATATTTGGAGTTGAGCTTACTCATCTTTATCCAGAGCAAATTCCCAAGATGATAAAAAAAGCCCGCAGGCTGGGCGCAGAGATTGTTGTTGTTCACGGCGAGACACTGGTTGAGCCAGTTCCTGGGGGAACAAATCGCTCTGCCATAGAAGCAGGCGCAGATATTCTTGCCCATCCCGGATTAATCACTCCTGAGTTGGTTGAGCTGGCAGTTCAGAGGAGAGTAATGCTTGAGATTACCACCAGAAAAGGTCATTGCTATACCAATGGCTGGGTGGCAAAGCTGGCAAAAGAATATGGCGCAGGGCTGGTGATTAACAGTGATGCTCATCTTCCAGATGATTTGGTTGACTGGGAGATGGCAAAAAAAATTGCGCAGGGCGCAGGACTTTTTGATGCTGATATTGACCGATTAAAAGAAAACGCTCAACTGCTGGTAAAAAAGGCTCTTTCCAGAAGAAGAAAAAAATGACCAACCTTCAAAAGCGCCTTCTTACCGCTGGAATTGCTATACCGATTCTGGTTTTGTTCTTCTGGCTGGGCGGGATTTGGTTTTTAGCGCTGGTTGAGCTGGTGATTTTTCTCGGAATGGGCGAGTTTTACCGAATGGTTCAGGCACGAC
Organism: uncultured bacterium; assembly: GCA_964592965.1. Lineage (GTDB taxonomy): Bacteria > RBG-13-61-14 > RBG-13-61-14 > RBG-13-61-14 > DRUE01 > CAZKMM01. The sequence goes on along the minus strand of CAZQJX010000170.1, from coordinate 1,636 downwards.
AGCTTTTCAGCCAGCGGGTGGCAGGAACGGTTTTTGCGCTTTTGTTGGGGGTTTGCGCTTATCTGGGCGAGCCAATTTATATTTTGTCTGCCCTTGTCATTTTCAGTCTTTTGATTTTTTCCATTCAGCTTTCCTATCAAGACCTTCGGCTTGCCCTTATTACCTGTGCAAGCACAATTTTAGGAGTGATTTATGTTGGGCTTTTGCTTTCCCATATTATCTTACTGCGCAATTGGGAAGGAAGAAGCGGTGGGACCGATTTGGGGCTGTTTTTCATTATCTATGTTATTGCGATTACCTTTTTGAGCGATGCGGGTGCGTTTTTTGTGGGAAGGAAATTTGGAAAGCACCAAATGACCCCACGCATCAGCCCGAAAAAGAGCTGGGAAGGAGCTTTTGGCGCGGTGCTTTTTGGTGTGGCAGGTGCAATTTTATGCAAGCTGATTTTTGACCGCTGGATTCCCAGCGCCAGCACAGAAAGCTTTAAATGGCTTCATTGCATTGTCCTTGCACCTATACTGGTTGTGAGCGCTATTTTAGGCGACCTTGTAGAATCGCTTTTCAAAAGAGATGCTGGTATTAAGGATTCGGGAACCATCATTCCCGGACACGGCGGAATTTTAGACCGGCTAGATTCCATTGTTTTTACTGTGCCTGTTGCTTATTATTATCTGAAGCTGATTGCTTTTTAAATAGCTTAGTTTGCGAAGAGGAGAAAAAAATGATTCTTGCATTTAATGGAAAATTTCCCAAACTTCATCCCACTGTTTTTGTTGCTCCCAGCGCTGAGGTGATAGGAGATGTTGAGATCGGCGCTGGCTCAAGCGTCTGGTTTGGAGCAGTGGTGCGTGCAGACCTTAATAAAATCCGCATTGGAGAAAAGGTAAGCATTCAGGACAATTGCGTTCTTCATATTGACCGCTTTCGCCCTGGTCTGGAAATTGGAAATATGGTGACAGTGGGTCATCGCTCAATTCTGCACGGTTGCAAAATTGGCAATCTCTGCCTGATTGGAATGGGCTCGGTGGTTATGGATGATGTAAAAATCGGAGATGGATGCATTATTGGCGCAGGCAGTGTGGTTCCGCCGGGAACAGAGATACCGGCGAGAACACTTGCTTTGGGCGTGCCTGCCAAGCCCAAAAGAGAGGTTAGCGACGAGGAGTTGAAAATCATCCAGCAGGGCGTTGAAGAATACTACGAGCTTTCCCGAAAATACCTTGAGCACAGCATAAATCCTTACAGAGCGGAGTTAGAGAAATGAAAGATGAAATAACCTATGAAAAAGCTGGTGTAGTTGGGCTGGAAGGTTTGAGCTCTTTTGAGAAGTTTATTTATTGGGTAAAGAAAAGCATTGAGGGACACCCCGAGGTAAAAACCGAAATTGGTCTTTATGCCACTATTATTGAGATTGCGCCTAATCTCGGCATCGCCCTTTCCACAGACGGAGTAGGAACAAAGCTCCTTATTGCCCAAATGATAAAAAAATTTGATACCGTGGGAATTGACTGCGTGGCAATGAATGTCAATGACCTTATCTGCGTGGGCGCAAAGCCCATAGCTATGCTGGACTACATTGCCCTTCAGGATGCACGAAAAGAATATCTTGCGGATTTGGGAAAAGGGCTTTATTTGG
>CAZQJX010000169.1:0-4482 GCA_964592965.1 uncultured bacterium | reverse complement strand
CTTGCAGGACTGCTTGAGCACGATATCGGCTTTCAATGGATTCCATTCAAAGAATTCACTCGCTTCTGCTACCAAAATGGATATTTCCCCCTCTGGTGCCCTTATGTCTTTGCTGGTATGCCTTTTCTTGCCTTCAGCCACACGCAGGTATTCTATCCGCTGGGATTTATCCTTACCTTTTTTAATTATGCAAAAGCAGTGAACTTTTTTTATCCGCTCCATTTAAGCATCGGATTTTTAGGACTATACCTCCTTTTGAGAAATCTTCGCATAAGTGCTGTTGCCAGCTTCATCGCTTCATTAAGCACAATTTTAAGCTGTAAGTTCTTTTACTTTATTCATTTCCTTCCTTCAGCAAGCTCTAATTTCTGGGGAATATGGTTCTTTTATTTTCTGGTGAAGCTAGAACAAAGAGGCTCTTGGAAATACATTTTGGGGCTTGCACTTGCACTTTTCCTTGAGCTGGTTGGTGGAGATGTTGAAAGCACAGCTTACCAGCTTTTTTTCACACCTTTTTTTATCCTCACGCTTCAGGCAAAAAGGCGAAATTTTAATCCTAAAATATGGATTTATTTTCTTTTGGGCACAGCGCTGGGCATCTTTCTTGCCGGTGCCCAAATTCTTCCTCTTTATGAATATAGCGGATTTTTCCTTCGCAAAAATGGTCTTACCTTCTCTGCCTTTGAATGGCGAACCCTTCCTGCCAGTCTTTCCCTCGCTCTTATTCTTCCAATTAAAAATTTCTCAGTGCCTGGTCTTACTTCTCCTGCTCCATACCTTTATCTGGGATTGATTGTTCTTATCTTTCCTTTTTTTGCCCTTTTAGAAAAAAGAAATTTCTGGCTTTTTTTGCTTTCAATATCGGTGCTTTTGTTCTCTTTTGGAAGTTTAAAGCCTCTTGATTATATCGTCTGGCACATCCCTCTTTTAAACCGCTACGGCGCACAGGAACACGCTTTTTTTCTCTTTCAAATCTTCTGGGCAATTCTCGCTGGCATAGGAATTGAAATTGCTTTAACACAAAAATTTAACCTCCGTTGGTTCTACGCCTCTGCCCTTGCTCTCGTAATTATGCAAATAAGCTCCTATGATTTCTTGGAAAAATGGTATAGCCCAGATAAAAACTACCTCCAGAAATCAGCACAAAACTTCCTCTCTGCTCTCTGGGGGCAAAAAATTTTAATTTTTTTTCTTGCTCTTTTTCTTTTCTCAGAGCTTTTTTTAAAAAGATATTTGGGCAAAAGCACTTACATTAAAAAAACCTTTGCAATAGCTTCTTTAGCTATTGTCTTTTTTGTGGATACTTATTTGCCAGCCTTTGCGTACCTGCCCCGAAATAACCCGCAAAACTACGAGCTCCCTTTTTGGCTCTGGGAGCTTAAAAAAATCAATCAGAAAAAGCCAGGAAGATGTGTGGCTATCTCCCTTGCAGGCGTTAATGACCCCAAGCTTCTCCATCATTTTGGTCTGCGAATTCACTGCCCAACTATTGACGGATGGATATCAACACCACCTTTCACTTATGCCAAATTTCTTAATCTGCTTGATGAAAGAAGTGCTCGCTTTAAAGATGACAAACTGGATTATTTAGGATTTAATGTGCATTTTCGTGACGGGAAATTCTTAAAAGCAAAAACTTTCCCTTTTATTGACCTTCTCTCTCTTCGCTATTTTTTGGTACGGGGAAAAAATTTAAAGTTTGCTTCACCTTATACTTTCTATAATGAATTGCTCGCTTCCTCTTTGCCTTTTTATAAAGGATTTCTTATGCATTTATCCTCAGGAAGCTATCATCGTCAAAAAATATATTTAAAAGAAAAGGACATTTTCAAGGCAGAGGTGGTGAAAGATACCGGTATATCTTTTTTCCAGATTCTTTTTCAAGAGCCTTCTCAAACCACATTAGTATTTGCCCGCGCCTTTAATAAGGGCGAAATCCAGAATTTTGTCCACAAGCAAATCTCAGCTCCTCTGAAAAGAATTTGGGAAAAAGAGGGAGAATTAATCTTGTTCAATGCAGGGACTCGCCCCAAAAGTGAGCTTTTTCTTTTTGAGCCAAGAATAGAAAATCCTCAAAAGCCCATCCAGCGCATCAAAAAAGAAAAAGAGATTGAAATCTACGAAAACAAAGGGGCGTTTCCTCAAGCTTACATTGTGCACAACTGCGAGGTTTTTGCCGATGATGAGCAAATCCTTAAAAGGCTTTCACAAAGCTATCGTTGGGAACTTGAGAGAAAAATTTACCTCCTGCCATCTCCTACAACAAAAATAATCAAACAAGTAAGCGAAATATTTAAGAAAAAGAAGATTGACCCTAAAAAGCTCACAGAACCAATCAAACTTATTAAAAACCTTCCTGACCAAATGGTTTTTTCTGTTCACCTTTTAGTGCCTGGCTATTTGTTTTTAAATCATCAATATCTTCCTGGTTGGAAAGCTTATATTGATGGAAGGGAATGGAAAATTGAGCGTGCAAATTATTGCTTTCGTGCAGTCTTTGTTGACAAAGGAAAACATCGGGTTGAATTCCGCTACCAGCCTATAGGTTTTGACATTGGACTTTACGCAAGCCTTGCTAGCATCGCCTTTGCTATTTTTATTCTGAGCGCAGGATTGATTAAAAAAACTAAATCACCAGCCCAGCACTTATTAAAATAAAAAGACCGCCTTAAACGGCGGTCTTTTTGCCCTCGTGGGGGAATTTACTTACTTTTTCTCTGGCACTTCCCAAACAACCGCTTTTTTAACATAGGCGGGTGGAGTATATTCCAGCACTGGTTTTAAGGCAGAATGAAAACAGCTCTCAACGCAAATATGACAATAAATGCACTTAAACGGGTCCCAGGTTATAATGCGTTTTTCCTCATCTACTTTGATTGCATCAGCAGGACAAAGCCTCTCACAATCACCACACAAGTCGCACTTATCTGAATCGTGCTCAATTCTTCCCCTAAATCCTTCAAAAAGAAATGGCTCACGCTTCTCAAACGGATACTTGATAGTAGCAGGACCGGTAAAGAGATTTTTCAAAATTCTTGGAATCATCCAGGGCATTTCTTTCCTCCTTTTTTATCTTTCCGTGCAGGCAATGCACGGGTCTATGCTTAAGGTAATTATCGGCACATCTGCCATTTCACATCCAGGAAGCATAGCCAAAAGCGGTGGAATATTGGCAAAAGTAGGTGTACGAATCTTGCATCGCTCAAGATAACGAGTGCCATTGCCTTTGACATAATAAATCAGCTCTCCCCGAGGTTGTTCTATTCTAGAAAATGCCTCTTTCTCTGGCCAGTGGTCAGGCTTAATGAAAATCTCTGTATCTGGGATTTTACCAATTGCCTCAAGAATCAAATCTATTGATTGTAAAACCTCTTTTGCCCGAACCAGTGCCCTTGCATAGCTATCACCATCTGTCTCTACCACAGGCTCAAAATCCAACTCACCATAAGCAGCATGACCTGTTAAACGCATATCCTGACGAAGTCCTGAGCCACGAGCAGTGGGACCAACAGCTCCCAGCTTATGAGCATCTTCTTTGCTCAAAACACCCTTGCCTACGCATCTTGCCTTTACGGTTGGGTCTTTCAAAAGAACCGACAAAAGCTCCTCAACATCAGCCTTGATCTCTTTTAAAACCTTTGTGAACTCTCCCCGCAAATAATCATTGGGAATATCTCTGTTCACTCCTCCCACCACACAGGTAGAGAAAATAATGCGATTACCAGTGGTTTTCTCAATCAAATATATGCTTTTTTCACGAATCCGCCAGAACTGCATAAATAAGCTCTCAAACCCAAAAGCGTCTGCCAAAAGTCCCAGCCAAAGAAGGTGTGAGCGGATACGGTTAAGTTCTGCCCAAATCACTCGCAAATACTTTGCCCGTGGGGGAACATCCATCTCCAGCGCCTTTTCCACTGCTTCGCAATAAGCCTGTGCATGCATAAAATTGCAAATTCCGCAAACATGCTCCACCAGACGGGGATTCTTCCAGTAAGGATTGCGCTCACATCCTTTTTCAATACCACGATGACAATAACCTATGTTGGGAATAACTTCCTTAACAATATCATCTTCTAAAACTAAAGTCAGATGAATTGGTTCTGGTAAAACTGGATGCTGGGGTCCAAATGGCATTACGGTTTTAGCCATCTCTCCACTCCTTTCTTATTCGTTCCAATCACAGCGCCAACAGCGCTTGGTTTCAGTTTGAGCCTGTTCATCAGTTAAACCGAGCTCAACCTCAGCAAAATTCTTTATTCTCTCTTTCGGGTCAAGTTTTTTGACCTCTGCTCGTGGAGTGGGCTTCCTTGCCTCTTCCATATCCCTTCTCATAACAAACTCCTTACCATAGGGAACTTCAGGAACATAAAGTCTTCCATCTCCACCAAGATATTTATCAATAGCTATGGCTGCTTTTCTTCCATCTGCAACCGCCTCAACCACAGATGCAGGACCTGTGCGAACATCTCCACCTGCAAACAC
>CAZQJX010000168.1:0-4512 GCA_964592965.1 uncultured bacterium | reverse complement strand
CCAAATCCTCAGTAAAAGCCTGACCACCAGTGAGAATAGCAATATCCTGAAGCATGGCTTTTCTTCTCTCACCAAATCCAGGCGCCTTAACCGCACAGCAGCTCAAGGTTCCTTTAATACGGTTGACCACCAAAGTAGCCAGAGCCTCACCCTCAACATCCTCAGCAATAATCAGAAGCGGTTTGCCCATTCTGGCAATCTGCTCAAGGAGCGGGAGAAGGTCTTTCATAGAGCTGATTTTTTTCTCATGGAGCAAAATATAAACATCCTCAAGCACGCACTCCATTTTCTCCGGGTCAGTGACAAAATACGGGGAGAGATAGCCACGGTCAAACTGCATACCCTCAACTACATCTAAACTGGTCTCAATAGATTTTGCCTCTTCAACAGTAATTACACCCTCTTTACCAACCTTGTCCATAGCTTCAGCAATAATTTCACCAATCAGCTTGTCATTATTAGCAGAAACAGTTGCCACCTGAGCAATCTCCTCTTTGCTCTTAACTGGTTTAGATAGTTTTTTAAGCTCTTCAACAACTGTCTCTACCGCCTTATCAATTCCACGCTTAAGCCCCATAGGATTAGCACCAGCAGCAACCAGCCTCATCCCCTCACGATAAATCGCCTGCGCCAGAACCGTGGCAGTGGTGGTGCCATCGCCAGCAACATCACTGGTCTTGCTGGCAACTTCTTTGACCATCTGGGCACCCATATTCTCAAACTTATCCTCAAGCTCAATTTCTTTGGCTACTGTAACTCCGTCTTTAGTAACAGTGGGTGAGCCAAAGGTCTTTTCAATAAGAACATTTCTGCCCCTTGGACCAAGCGTGACCTTTACCGCATCTGCTAGGGTGTTTACTCCTTTGAGAATCTTATTTCTCGCTTCCTCCTGAAATCTAAGTTCTTTTGCCGCCATTTTTTCCTCCCTCCTTTATAGAATTTTTTGGTTTCAGTTTTTTACTCTTCAATCACTGCAAGGACATCATCTTCACGCATAATCATATATTCTTCACCACCAATTTTTACAGTTGTGCCTGCATACTTTTCAAAAATGATTCTGTCACCAACCTTGATGTCAAGGGGTCTTACAGAGCCGTCTTCAAGGATTTTTCCTTTACCAACCGCAACAACCTTTCCCTGCTGTGGCTTTTCTTTGGCAGTGTCTGGAATGATGATTCCACCAGCGGTCTTTTCTTCCTCTTCTAATTGCTTAACCAGAATTCTGTCTTGGAGAGGTCTGATTTTTACCGCCATCTCACCTACCTCCTTTCTCTTCAATTTTCAATAACTTAAACCAATAGAGCAAAAGTCGTTATTAAGTATAAGTCGGTTTTTGGGTTTGTCAATACCCTTTGGAAAAATTTTTAGCACCTTAAAGCAAAGGGTGCTAATTTTTGGTAAGAAACAGAGCTGAACTTGACCTAAAGTGATTTTTTAAAGATTTTACTTTGAAAAAAAGTTTATAAAATTGAAAAGATTATAGCGATTTTCTAAAGTAAATTCTAAAAAAGACCTCGCTCTCTCGCTTCTGCCAATCTTCTCGGGAAATTTCAACGCTGCGCCAGCCATAGATTTCTTTTACCAGTCGATAGTTTTGGGCAAGTCTTGGGTCTTTGGCTACTTCACGGTCAAACTGGCTGTGCCCGATGATTGTCCCATCTGGATAGCGATGGATAAGGCTGACAATGCAGAAGGGCTTTTGGGAAAAGATATAATCAAGGTCTGTGGTCATTGAGGATATGCCTTTCAGTCTTCCTAGGTGTCTATCAACCAAGCCCATTGTGTCTATGATTCGGTCGTGGTCTCCAAAATATCCGATATAGCCTATATCTCCAAGAGCAATGGACTGGCTTTGCCAGACATATTTTTTCAGCCAGAGCGCAGTAGGAAGATAAAATTTGGATTGATTTCTGTGCCAGTTTTTTTCTGGGCTGTCTTTGGCGCAGTAGCGAATTAATCCAATAAGATTTAAAGCACAGAGAAATGTAAAAAATAGATAAAGATAGGTTTTGGAGAATTTAGCTCTGTTTTTAGCTTTTTCTTCCCAGTTTTTAAGAATAATTGCTCCGATGATGACAAAAAGGCTCAAAAGCGGGATGAAGAACCTAAATCCAGGCATCCAGTCTCCGCCAACCGCAAAGATAAAAATCAGGTAGCTGAAAAGATAGACAATCAGAACTTGAATCCATAAAGAAAATTTTTTTACTTGAAAAACTGAAGCTAAAGCCAAGATAAAAAGAAAAATCATCGCAGGCTGAGCAAGAAAGAAATCCTTGAAATAAATTGCTCCTTCCCGAAGCGCAATCCATCCCAGTCCAGTTTTGGCATAAAAGGTATTGGGAAAAAGGCTTTTATAGTAAATTGCCCGCCAAACAAAATAGCAAAGATAGGGAACAATAAACCAGAGCCAGATTCTTGTAAGGTAATTTACCCGCAGAGCAAGGCTTTTTCTTTTTAAAAACTGAACAAGGGCAATGGCAAAGAATAGCAAAATGCCATCAGGTCGGCAGAGCGCGCAGAGCAGGGCAAAGACCATTGCCAGACGATTTTTATTTTTTGCAAGAGAATAGATAGTGGCAAGGATAAGAATTCCAAACAATGGGGTTTCAAGCCCTTCAACCTGCCAGATAGCAAAATATATGTTCAGCGAGATAAAGAGCACGCCAAGAAGAGCAAGCCAGCGGTTTTTGGTAAGATTTTTAATTAAAAGAAAGACCAATCCCAAGCTTAAAAGGGCGCATAATATTCCTAAGAATTGGGTTGTTATTTTAGGGCTAGCTCCAAGTTTTAATCCGCAGAAAATAGCCAGAACCCAAAGAAAGTTAGAATATCCTTCCACCCGCTCTGCACCTTTGATTCGGTTATAAACCAGTCCCTGGCCTTGAGCTAGGTTTTTTGCGTAGCGGGCAGATATATAGGCATCATCAACTAAATCATGGCACTGAAAAAGAATAATCACAAAGGCAAAGATAAAAACCAAAGTAAGCAAAATATAAAAGAATCTCTTTTTAAGAACAGGGGCTGAGCCAGCCACAGGCATCAATAATTTTCCAGAAAATATTTGATGGTGCGGAGCATACGGTTTAAGTCAAAGGGCTTGGTGATGTATTCATCGCATCCTGCTTCAAAAGCCTTTCTTATTTGTTCTTTACTTGTCTCTCCGCTGGTGAAGATGATGGGAATATCTTTCAGGAGTTTATTTCCCTTCATCAGCATACACAGCTCAAAGCCGTTTACCCAAGGAAGTCTGAGGTCAAGCAGGATTAAATCAAAGCTGTGGTTTTCCAGAATTTTTGCCAGCTCCATTGCATTGGATGCGCAGAGCACATTGTATCCTTCCCGCTCGAGCGCAATTTTAAGTGCATCTCGGATTTCCTTTTCATCATCAACAATGAGAATGGTTTTAATTTTTTTGGTCTGGCGGAACTTACGATACTCGTTCAGGTCAACAATCTTTTCTCTAAGGAATCTCTCTTTTTTCAGCTTTTCAATTTGGAGGCTTAAACTTTTGGCAGAAAGAATAAGCTGGTCAATTTTTAGCTTTCCGTTCTTTTTTTCTTTTGAATCACCCATTATAGAATTTCCTCAAAACTACTTTTCGGTTATTTTCTATAAAATATTACCATTGCTTTTGCATTAAATCAAGATTTAAAGATAATTGATATAAATGCAATTGCTTGGCAAGCTGAAAACAATGGGCAGAACAAAAAGATTTAATTTGTTTTTGATTGTTCTTTTGTTTTTGCTTTCTGCGGAAGGGCTTTCTTTTAAATTTTATCAGAGACCAATTTCTCTGGAGAAAAAGGGAATGAAAGAAGTTGTTTTGAAGAACGGATTAAAAGCGGTTTTGGAGGAGAACCATTCTAGTCCAGTGGTGGCGATTCAGGTATGGGTGAAGGCTGGAAGTGGAAATGAACAGGATTCACAGGCTGGCGTTGCCCATTTAATTGAGCATATGATTTTTCGTGGAAGTGAGAATTATCCTTCTGGTGAAATTGCCAGAGAGGTAGAGGAGCTGGGCGGAGAGATTAATGCCTTTACCAGTGCTGATTTCACAGTTTACTACATTACCATCTCTTCAAGGTTTTGGGAAAAGGCGCTTAGTGTATTGAGTGATTCTGTTCTCCATCCTCTTTTTGCTGAGCAGGAGCTGGAGCGGGAAAGAGAGGTTGTGCTTGAGGAGATAAGGCGGGAGGAAGATAATCCTCGCATCAGGCTTTATCATGAGCTTTTAGCTCTTGCCTATAAATCTCATCCTTATCGTCGTCCGGTGATTGGTTATCAGGAGAGTGTTGCTCGGTTTGAGCAGAAGGATTTGATGGAATTTTGGCGTTGTAACTATCAGCCAGAAAACTTAAGAGTGATTATGGTTGGCGACCTTGAGTTAAAAGAAGCTCGCAGTCTGCTTAAAAAATATTTTCGCACCCAAAAGCAAGCTTCTTTTAGCTGTCCAGAGATTTCCCCAGAATCCATAAAAGAGCCAGAGCAGAAAGAGCTGAGAATAAAAATCTC
>CAZQJX010000167.1:0-4690 GCA_964592965.1 uncultured bacterium | reverse complement strand
AAAGAATTTTTTATCTTCCAGTGCCAGTATGGATAGGTATTTTGTTTATAATAGGAGTTCTCCCTTGGCAGATATGGACAAAAACAGTAGGAACTCATACTTACCTAAAAGAGTTTTTCCTCAAAAGCCCATATAATATAGACTTAGGAAGAATTGAGCCTATAGATTTATTATATAGGCTGAAAAGGAACATAAAATTTTATTATCCATTATTAGGCGATTTTATTAACATAATAAGATTTGGGAAAAAACCAGAACAAATATTTTCTATCATTGTTTATTTAATTTCTTTGGTAGGTATTTATGTTTCAATTAGAAAAAAGCAGTATCATTTGCCTTTGATTTTTGTTTTATATTTATTAATTATTTTAGTCTGGCCTTTTAATGAACAAAGATTTATTATCCCGCTTTATCTGATAGAAGCATATTTCTTTTTGTTAGGATTAGAATATATTTTAAAATTTATTCCTCGCTTAAACACTGCTTTAATTTTGTCAATGCTATTTTTAATTTTTTCTTGCTGGCAGGGCTGGAATATAGGATTGGTCTGGAAGAGATATCAAAAACCTTTATTACAACCATCAAGCCCTATTGAGGTAAAAGGATATGGAAAGTTTTCTCGTCCAGTGATAGATTTAGCAAAATATCCTGGCTATTGGTCCCGTCCTAAAATATTTTTACTAACCAAAATAGACCTTGCAATTCTTATGAACATAGCAAAAGAAACACTACCTAAAGATGCTGTAATATTAACATATAATCCTCGTATAACTTGGTTTTACACAAGGAGAAAAACAGTAAGAATGCTTTTTACCTTAGATGAAAAAAAACAATGGGAAAATGTAGAGAAAAACGGGGTGAATTATGTTTTAGTTGACCCGCTCCAGCCCAGATTATATCAATTTATTTTCAAGAATCCTGAAAGATTGCAATTTGTTTATGGAATATGGCGCACTAAAAGCGCGCTTTTTAAATTAAAGCCAAAAGAATCAGAGCCAAAACAAGAGCAATCCCATATTTTAAATAAGTAAACTAATCTTTCGCCAGCAAATGCAAAGGCAAAGTAATTCTTGATGTTGTAAGTCAAAAATAAAATAGAATCTTACTGATTTTTGGGCACGGCTTGAGCAATTAATACATCGCTTAAAGGCGGAAAGATTCGGGCAAGCAGGTCAAGGAATTTTAGTATTGCCTGTGCAAGCGGAGCAGGCAATTTTTCCAGAAACTCTCCCCAATAAGGAAATCCCCATAAAAGGCTGAGTCCTTCTATTTTTTCCAGCTGAAAATATTTATTAATCTGTTTTTTTAAGAAAGGGTAATCAAATTTATAATTATGGTCTTTGGGTGGAAGCCAGAAAGGATGTTCAACCCGCTTTTTACCTTTGATTTTTTCATAAAGCCAATCAAAAATTCTCCCAAGCTTGCAAGAAAGGCTTTCAAAATTTGCAATGGAGATGATGAGCTTTCCGCTCGGCTTAATAATTCTTGCCAGCTCAGCAAAGGTTGCATCTAGGTCAACAAAATGGTCCATTGCTCCTTTACAGACCACTTTGTCAAAGCTGTTATCTGCAAAAGGGATTTTTTCAGCCAAAGCCCGCACCAAAATTACTGGATGCTGGCTCGGGTTTTCCACCCATTCCAGCGCCTTTTTAATCATCACCGAGCTTGGCTCCAGCCCAAAAACTTTTGCCCCCCGCATTGCCAGATGAAAGGCATCAATAGCCCTTCCGCAGGCAAGGTCAAGGATTTCTTCTTCAGGCTGGGCATCAACCGCAGATAAGGTGCGAAGGGTCATATGGTCAAAGACAAACTTGGTATCTGGGGTCATTTCAGTAAAGACGATTTCAGTATCGTCCCAGTTTAGGTCCGGCTTGGGCTTGGTTTTCATCGGCTGATATTTTCCCTTAAAAAAATGTTTTGTCAAATCTTTGTGCCCGCTCCCAGAATTTTTTTCTTAAACCAGCCAAGTTTATAATAATTTGATGCTGGATTTAAGCGTGGTCATACCAGCTTACAATGAGGCAGGAAGAATCCAATCAACCATTAAAGAGGTTTATAAATATTTAAGGGACAAAGTCAAGAGCTTTGAGATTATTGTGGTAGATGACGGAAGTGATGATGATACTGCTTTGAAGGTAAAAGAGTTAATCCCCAGAATTTCCGAGCTTAAATTAATTGAGCTTCCCTTTCATCAAGGTAAAGGATGGGCGGTTCGCACAGGTATGCTGGAGGCTAAAGGCAGTCTGGTGCTAATGACAGATGCAGACCTTTCCTGCCCAATCAGCGAGCTGGAAAAGCTAAAAAAAGCCATTGAAGATGGTGCCCATTTAGCAGTGGGTTCAAGGCGTGTTTCTGGCGCAAGGCTTATTAGGCGTCAGCCTTGGCTTCGAGAGAAAATCGGGCTGGCTTTTGGATTTTTCACCCGAAGAATCATCCCCACAGGTATTATGGATACTCAATGCGGTTTTAAGTGCTTTAAAAAAGAGGTGGCAGAAAAGCTTTTTTCCCTTCAAACAAGCTCGGGTTTTTGCTTTGACCTAGAAATTCTTGCCCTTGCCCGAAGGCTTGGCTATAGAATTGCAGAGGTGCCTGTGGTTTGGGAGCACAGCCCAGATAGCAGGGTTAAGCCTTTTCGTCATCTTCCGCAGGTAATCTGGGAAGTGGTAAAAATCCGCTGGAAATTATGGCGGAGGAAAGATTTTGAAAAAAGCTCGTGAGCTTCTCCTCATCTATCCCCGGCTTCGCTATCCTAGCGGTGATGTGCCTTTAGGCATTTTGTATCTTGCTGGTAAGGTGAGAAAGGAACTGGGCATCAAGCCAGATATAATAGACCTTGCCTTTTTCTCAAAGCCCTTAAAGGCTCTTAGTGAGCTGATTAGAGAAAACCGATACTCTTGGATTGCCATCAGCGCGATGATAACAATGGCAAAACCTGCAAAGAGCATTGCCCGATTGATTCGTAAAATTCAGCCAGAGGCAAAAATCATCCTCGGCGGACCCCATCCCACCACTCTGCCAGAAAGATGCGCAGGAGAGGAATTTGATTTTCTTGTTCTGGGAGAGGGTGAGGAGAGCTTGGTTGAGCTTTTGAAAAAAGGAAGCGGTGAGCGCGTTTTAGGAGTTTGGTTCCGTAAGGGAAGCGAGTGGATAAAAAATCCACCCCGTCCAGCTCTTTCAGACCTTGACCAGCTACCTTTTCCTGCCTTTGACCTGATTGACCTTAAAAAATATATGAAGCTCTGGTTCCAGCTTGACACCTTGGGAAGACCTGTTTTAGGCACTAATATTATTGCTAGCAGAGGCTGTCCTTACAGGTGCAGTTTTTGCCAGCCAACCCTTGAGAAGATTTTTGGAAAACGCCTGCGCAAGCGCTCTTCTGAAAACATTATTCAGGAGCTTAGCTGGCTAAAGGAGCGCTTTGGCATTCAGGGGTTTGTTTTTGTAGATGATACGATTTTGGTTGATAAGACTTGGTGCAAAGACCTTGCAGAAAAATTAATTAATTCACAGCTCGGGTTGGTTTTTGGCGCTAATGTTCGGGCTGAGCAGGTAGATGAGGATATTCTCCGTGCGCTTTATGAAGCAGGCTTGAGAAAGATATATCTGGGTGTGGAGGCTTACTCAGACAGGGTGCGGAACGATATTCTTGGCAAAAGCCTCTCAAGGGAGGATATTGAGCGGGCTGTAAATATTGCTCGAAAATTAGGCATAAAGGTTCAGGGATATTTTATGATTGGCGCACCAACAGAAACGCGCGGAGAAGTAAAGCAAACCCTTTTATATGCGAGAAGGCTTGGATTAGATGACATCACCATTAACATCACCACCCCCCTTCCCGCAACTTATCTTTATGAAAAATATAAAAGCGAAATATCCCTTTCAGAAGAAGAGTTTGATTACTACCGAAAATGGGCTTTTAAACCTAGCGAGCTTAATCAACAATGGCTGAGAAAAGAGCAAATACTCGGATATATGGCTTTTTACCTCCGCCCCAAAAAATTCTTTAAACTGCTTTGGCAAAATCTTTCGCCAAGAATGCTCGCCCGCACCGGCTTAAAACTCAAGAGGGTTTTGGGATGATTACTGAAGAATATGAAAAGATGTTTAAGGCAGAGACCAGCTATTTTTGGTTTCGTGCCAAGCAGAAGTTAATTCTGAAAATAATTGATGGGCTCAACCTGCCAGGCAAACCGCAAATTTTAGATATAGGCGCAGGCACGGGAATTAACTTAAAAAACCTTGCCCAGCGGGGGTTCGCGATTGGAGTTGATTTTGCCAGAGAGGCGATTTACTTTTGCGCTCAGCGGGATTTAAAAAATCTGGTTCTGGCTCGGGCAGAGGAGCTTCCTTTTAAAAAAGCCAGTTTTGACCTTATCACCTGCTTGGATTTGATTGAACACCTTGAAGATGATGTTGGCTTTTTAAAGCAGTGCTATGAGCTTTTAAAGCCGGGCGGATTTCTCCTCATCAGCGCGCCCAGCTACCAGTGGCTTTTTTCTGCTCATGATGTTGCGCTGGGGCATAGGCGCAGGTATTCAAAAAAAGAGCTTAAAGCCAAGCTTGAGCAGGCAGGATTTAAGGTTGAGATTATTGCTCATTTTTTCGGCGCTGTCTTTCCCTTTCTCCTTCCGCTCCGCCTTTTCCAAAAATTCTTCACCCAAAAGCCCAAAACCATCTCCTACCATCTTCC
>CAZQJX010000166.1:0-4754 GCA_964592965.1 uncultured bacterium | reverse complement strand
CTGATTTTTGCTCAATCCTTTTGCGAAGGCTCTCAAGACCTATCCCTGAGGCTAGAGCAAGAAGAAAATAAAATCCTGTCAAATAACGATAAGGCTGAATGTGCCGAAGGGGAGAAAAAAATGAGCCAAAATAAACCAGAAAAAAGAAAATAACACAGCTCGCAGTCAAAAACTTAAAAAGCATCTTTTTGCCCGATGTTTTTCTAAGTAGGCTCAATCCATAAATCGCAAAACTTAAAATCAAAAGCCGAGCCAGCCCCACTCCCCAAAAAGCTCCAAAAGGAGCTATGTCTTTAATAAATCTGAGCGGGTCAGTATTTTGGAAAAAGGTGGTGAGAGGGTTTTCTATTTTGTAAGGAAGAAATTTAAAAAAAGGAGCGAGCCAAAAGCTGTTAATTAAAAGGGCAAGCAAGCCTGCCAGCAAAAGCCTAAGCCAAGCCCGCTTATCTAGCCTCTTTCCAAAAAGCACAACAAGAACCAAAAAAGGACCTCCCACCAAAACAGCACTGGTTTTGTGAATCAAAATAGATGCGCCAAGAAAAACAAACACCCAAACCCAGCCCTTTCCATTAGCATTTTTGAAATATCTAAATAAAACCGAAGCGGAAAGAAGAAAAAAATTTAGCATAAATGCCCCAGAGATCATTCCAAAATTTCCAAATAGCGCTTCTTCTCCGAGCCAGAAATAGCTGATTCCCATTGCAGTTCCTGCCAGCGTCTCATTCACATTTAAGCCAAAGGTCCTGAAGGAAAAATAAAATACAAAAGGAGCTACCAAAAAGCTCAAAAAGAAAGTCCACTTAATAATCATTCCAACTGGTATGGCTTTAAAAATGATATTTGCCAGTTGCACTGGAAGAGATGAATTAAAAACAAAATCCAGCGGATACCCTGCCATATAATACGGGTCAAATCCCCAGATTCTGCCTGAGTATTCAAGGAATTTTCTGGCACAAAAGCTCCAATAATACTGCGAGCACCAGTCTATATTAACAACAGGCTCTGCTTTAAAAAGCTCCCAAGGGGTGTGAAAACAAATCAAAGTGCTTAAAAGCTGAAAAACAAAAATCCCAAAAAGAACATAAAATTTATAACGCGCTCTCTTTGGCTTCTTTTCCAAAATCCTACCCGAAATAATGAGACATCTTTCTGTAAAAACTCAGGCGAAAGATAAATTTTCCTAAAGATGGGTCGTGGACAAAGTCCGCAAGTAGCTGGCGAAGATTGTCTTTAAAAACCAGCCACCTTCTTTTTTTCAATATCCTTGCTCGCACTTTAAGAACATCATCATAGGTCAAGGTTTTTAATGAAAGAGGCAGTTTGCCCGAACTTGTCCTTTTAAGGTAATAATCCATATCTGAATAATTTTGAAGATTAACTAAGCCAAGTTTTTTTGCCTCTTGTTCCAGATATGTTCCTGGCAGGGGGGTGCAGATGGAAATATGGACTGTGTTCGGCTTGAGCTCATCAATCATTTTTTCTGTGGCTTTGAGTGTTTCCAGCGTTTCAGCAGGAGAGGCAAGAATAATATAAGCATGGGTGCGAAAGCCGTATTTTCCGCATAGCTCAAATGCCCTGTATGCCTGCTCAACTGTAGTTCCTTTGCCCAGAGAATCCAAAATCTTCTGGCTTCCGCTTTCCAAGCCAAAAAGAACATAATACACTCCCATCTCTTTTAAAAGCCTTGCAATTTCCTCATCAAAGGTGTCCACTCTGCTGTTGACCACATAGCGAAAGCCTTTTTTCAAACCCGCCTGATTTATCCGTTCAACCAGCTCAGCCAACCAGCGCCGATTAACCGTAAAAATATCATCGTGGAAAAAATATTCCCTGATGCGATACCGTCCATAAAGAAGTTTCAATTCCTCAACTACCAGCTCCGGAGAGCGAAATCGCAGTTTTTTGCCAAAAAGCATTTGTAAAGTAGGCTGGCAAAAACTGCAATTAAAAGGACAGCCACGACTAATATGAAGATTTATTGCCCGATTGCGAAGATACCTGCGGTGATGCTCAAGTAGCTCTCGGTCAGGTATAGGAAGCTCATCAAGATTAAGGGGTTTTTCTGGCAAAGGATTTATGATAATTTCCCCATTTCTTTTAAAGCCCAGCCCCAAAATTTCCGCAAAATCCATTCTGCCTTCAAGCCCATCAACCAATTCCAAAATCGCTCTTTCTCCTTCTCCTTTTACCACAAAATCTAATTCAGGAATTTGGCGAAGAGTTTGCTCTGGCAGGATAGTAGGATGAGCTCCACCCAGAACGGTCTTTGCACCCAGCTGATGAGAAAACTCCACTAGCTCCTTTGCAGAATAGAAAAAGTCTGTAAGGGTATAAATTCCCACCAAATCAGGCTGAAATTTTACTAGCTCGTTTTTTACTCTTTTTAGATTTCGGTCAAAGCTGGAATCAAAAATTTTTACCTCTTGCCCAGAGTTCTTTAAAACCGTAGCCAGACTTGCCAAGCCCAGCGAAGGCCACATACCGTGAACCTGATGGGAAAGTCTGGGGAATATAAGAGCAACTCTCATCAATTATTAAATATAACACGAAAAAATAGAATAAAAATTTTGTTGTGCCTGTTTTTGTGTAAGGTATCATAAAATATAAAATGCGATTTAAAAAGGCTATAATTATTCATCAGGGTGCGCTGGGAGATTTAATTAATACCCTTCCTGCAATAAATGCTCTGCGTTCTCATTCAGATGAGATTACTGCAATAGGTTCTTCTCAGCTTAAGCTTCTTGAATATGCTGGCTTGATTGATAGGTTTTTATCACCGCAGGCGCTCGGTTTTCATCATCTTTTTATGGAGAATTTTCAGCCTCCGCCCCAGCTCAAGCAAACGCTGAAAAATGCAGATGTAATAATAAGCTGGCTGGGAAGAAGCTCAGAGACCTATGAGCGCAATCTTAAAACCTTTGCCCAAAAGGTGGTGATATTTAAAGCTCATTTTCCGCCTGAAGATGAACACAGCACAAAGGTTCTTGCTCTGCCCGTGATTGAGCTGGGCGTAGAAATCAATGATTATCTTCCTCGCCTTGATTTATCCCATATTTTTAAATCAGCCCCTAGCTTAGGGGAAGAAGGCAAATTTATTGTTTTTCATTCCGGAAGTGGCTCTGAAAAAAAGCGCCTTCCTGCTCAAAAGGTGATTAAAATCATCAAAGGGATTTGTGATAGTTTTTCTCAATATCTGCTCTTTTTGATTTTTGGAGAGGCAGAAAAAAGTTTTATGGTGGAAGTTTTAAAAAATCTTCATAAGCAGACAAGGCATCAGATAAAAATTCTGGAAAATCTTGACCTGCTTCAGCTGGCACAGGTTGTAAGCCGAGCAGAATTATATATTGGTATGGATTCAGGACCCACTCATCTTGCCTCTGCTTTGGGAACAAAAACTTTGGCTATTTTCACCTGCTCAAACCCCAAAGTATGGGCACCGCCCCAACCTTGGGCAAAAGTGATTTTCTCTAATTATTCCTGCGCACCCTGCTCAGATGAAAAAAGAAGAGAATGCGAAAACCCTTATTGTGGATGGGCGATAAAGGAAGAAGAAGTTTTGGCTGAAATTAAAAAGCTCATTTAGTTTTTCTTGGCTGAACAAAATTTTGCTAAAAATATAGATTTTTCTTCCAAAAATGATTATTATATAAAATGGCTGGGGGCGAATGGTCTCGACGGAGACAGTTGAGGCTCCGGGTGGCGCGCCGGGCTCCCGCTTGCCCGTAAAACCAGCGGGAACAAAACAAGCGCCGACTCTTACGAGTACGCTCTGGCCGCATAAGACGGCCACGCTCGCCCGGCTTTGCCCGGTGGAGCCGGTGTCGGGCGTCAGGGACACCGGGCTGGCTTAAAGCCCTCGGCTCGTCGGGGCTTTGAGCGAGATACTTAGACGAGCTGGTCTTCTGGGACCCGGTCCGCGGGGGACCAGAAGACGAGATTTAAAACGCGGACTACGCGCGTAGAAGCTCGGAGCTGAAGGTCTCCGGACCCGGGTTCGATTCCCGGCGCCTCCACCATTTTTTATTATTTGGTCTCGGTTAGGTGTGTTTTATTATAAAACCAGTTATATAAAACAAACTCAAGACCTCGTGTCTTACTTAATCACTCCTTGAGGAAAAAGCTTGTTGAATTTCTTTGCTTGCTCTAGGCAGGGCAATAAGAGCAAATAGGGCTCGTGTTAAATAGGTTGTAACAGGCAGGGCAATGGTAAAGCTTAAAAATGCTTCGGGAGTGGCATAAGGTTTGAAAAATGTCTGCCAAGCAAATGTGGTTGTGCCAAGCCCTGCAAAGGCAATAGGAAGGGCAGAGATTAAATCCGCTAAAGGAAGCAAAACAATAAGCTCGTGGAGCGGGATTTTTATGTTAAAACTCAGAGCGCAAAAGTAATTGTTAAGAACAGCGATAATTGCCAGTAAAAGGGTAAATCCCGCCACTTCAAGATAATGCCTTGCCTTTGCTTGAAAAAAAACTTCCCAGATTGGTCTATGGTGTGCTTGAGGACGAAAGCGTTTGTAATAATAAACCAAGCCTAAGCATAAGAATAAATTTGCCCAAATAAAAAATACGCCAAAAAGAATTAATTTAATGCTTAAAGGAGAGTGAAAAGGAAGGCGGAGAAAAAATATTACAAGCATAGAAAGACTTAAACCAAGATTAATACTCCATACTGACCAAGCAAATCTAAAAAGCACCAGTCCTGCAAGTTTTTCTGCTTTTATTTTTGCCTTTCTCAAAAGATATAAAAACATTCCACC
>CAZQJX010000165.1:0-4755 GCA_964592965.1 uncultured bacterium | reverse complement strand
AGAGCGCTTTTCCAAATAATTTGCCGAGGAGTAGGTTTAAAGAAAAACATAAATTTTGGCTCTATTTCCTTGCCTTTAAGAGCTTGAACAAAATGAGAAAACTTTGGGCTGTAAAAGCAACTAAAAAGCACAAAAATTAAAAGTAAAGATGAAAAAATCAAACTAAAAGCCTTTTTGAAACGATTTTTAGCAATATGCGCCTTCCAAAAACCAAATGCTACAAAGCAAAGAAAAAATGAGCGTTCTAGGCTGAAGAAATCTACTATAAAAAGCAATATCAGCAATATTATCCACAAAACCTTATATTTTTGAGATTTTTTAGCCCAAAAATAAAATATGAAAAAAGTAGGGATAAGGTAATGAGCAAGGTATCCAGCGCTCATCAATGTGCTAGATAATCGTGGATAATGACCAGAAGGAAGGTCAAGCCCATAGCCTGCTATGAAAGGATTGTTTTCAAATCCCGCATAATAAAGCCCAATACCAAATATTCCACAAATAATCACTAAAACACCAGAAAATGCCCACACCCCAAAAATTTTTTCATAAACTACTTTAGATTCTAGCCAATACACAGTGATAATCAAAATAAAAAGAAGATAAATCTGAATTACAACCTCAAAAAAAGCTTTTAAAAAACTATCTGAACCCAAAAGGGCTAAAAGCATTGGCAAAACTATAGCCAGGCTTGCCAGCCAATAGCTTAAATCAGGAAATTGTCTTTTCTTGCACCAAATAAAAACTGTTATTAAAAGAAGAATAAATGCAATAAAATCGCTCAGCTGGACTTTATAGTTCAAGATGCTTATTTGCGGAAATCTCATCAAGGGAAGGGTAAAAACCAGCGCCAAAAATAGAATGCCAGCTGCTTTTTCTATAATTTTCATTTAAAGTCTAAGTTAGGAAAGTTAACCTAAATCCCAATAATATCTTTACCAGCATTAAAAGTTAACATAATTTATCTTAAACGAAATTTTAAATGGCTGAAAATATGACTTAAAAGCTTTACCTAAATTTCTAACTTCAACTAAACGAAATTTTTAAGCAGTTTGAAATTCATTTCTGCTCAACACCCAGCTTTACAGTCAGAAGATATCCTTTTGAATTTAAGATATAAAATTTGTCTTTTGCCAAGTAAGCAACTGCTCCTTTCCCTGGATAATTTTTTATCAGTTTAAGGTTTTCTCCAATGAGCTTAAAAATTTTTTGGCGGGTGAGTATAAAAACCTTACCGTTTCTGGTAAACACACCCAATGGCTTTTCTTTTTTTAATTTTTCAAGCGGTATCCTTTTTAAAATCAACCCTACCTGTGAGTCAACAACTAAAAGCTCGTTTGATTGGTTTAAAAGATAAATCTTTGCCAAATCCAAGGACGGCTTGGTTTTAAGCTCCTCATCTAAAGTCCAAAAAACCTTTCCTGATTTTTTGCTCACACCAGCAATCCCGGTTTTGGCGCTGGCGTAAATTGTGGTTTGGTCTGAAAGAAGTTGAAAATCTAGGTCAGATAGCACTGATGGCTTCAAAATCTTTTGCTTCCAGATGAGCTTTCCGCTTTCTAGTTGAAAGCAAAGCAAATTCCCCTCTCTGCCACCCACATACACTCGGTTTTGGTCAATTAAAGGCTGGCTGGCTCCTAGTAAGCTTAATTTGCCAGTTGCGCCTGTCCGATACAGCCAACAGAGCTCTCCGCTTGATTTATTAAGGCAGTAAATCTTTCCCGAACCAGTTTGAAAGACAACAAATTTCTCACTTATAGCTGGTGTGCTTGCTGTTGAGTCAAAAAATTTAAATTGCCAAATGATTTCACTGCTGAATAAATCCTGTTTTATTAAAATACCATTTTGGCAGACATAATAAACATAGTTTTCATCAAAGTTAGCTGGACTTGCGAGCTTACAATGGGTTTTTATCCGCTTGATAATTTTTGGCTCATTTGTGGATATACTGGCAATCCAGCCACGAGAAGAGCTGGCAAGAACAAAATCTGTGCCCAAAACCAGCCCTGCTCTTTCCCTAAAATTTAATTTTGAGCGAAAAATAGCATCTGGCACAAGAGCGATTTT
Source organism: uncultured bacterium (assembly GCA_964592965.1). Lineage (GTDB taxonomy): Bacteria > RBG-13-61-14 > RBG-13-61-14 > RBG-13-61-14 > DRUE01 > CAZKMM01. The sequence continues at coordinate 2,691 of CAZQJX010000165.1, read as the reverse complement.
TTCAATTTTGAGCTTTTGGTCTGAAAGCGCTTCAAAACAAAGGAGAAAAAGAAAGGGAATCAATAATTTTTTCATTTGCCAGCCTCAATGTTTTTTAATTCCAGCTGAGCCAGTCGTGCATAAATGGAATCTGGATAGTCATCAAGGATTTTTTTAAGCTTTTTCTTTGCCTCTTCTGTCTTTTTAAGCTTGATAAGGGTTCTTGCTAGTCCTAAGTTTGCTTCTGGCAGATAGGTTTTATCTTTTGATTCCAAAACCTTTTGATAGTATTTGAGCGCCTGTTCATATTCTCCTTTACCATAATACGCCTTTGCCAGACCAAGATACGCAGTTAGCTTAAAAGCAGTTGTTTGAGCGCGCTCTCTTTTGCTAAGTTTTTCCAGAAAATCATTAAACCAATAAATAGCATTCTCCCAATCCTTCTGCTCAAGGTATAATGTGCCAAGATGAAATCTTGCTTCAAGCCCTTGCTCTGATGCACCAAACCGGCTTACAACCTCTTTAAATTTTTCAATTGCATCTTGCCTTCTTTCCTCACTGGTAGCATAGGACTTGGTGCCTTTGATTATCTGGTCAACGGTCAGCTCATCAATAAGCGGGGTTTTAAGAACAGAAAAAGCGCGGGCAAGAAGGAACTCTGCCTGAAGCCGGCGATTACGCAGGCTATAAGCAGTTAAATTAACAAGAAGAATTATCAAAACCAGCCCGCTAATGACTCCGTAAACCAAAGGTTTTCTTTCCCCCAGCCATTTTAAAATCCGTTCAGTGGTGGTAACGAATTCATCTGGCTTTTTAATCTGCTTTCTAGATACTTTAATTTTTTTTGCCATTTTGTCCTCCCAAATTATTTGAAAATACCCAGACCAAGATGTTTATCAATCATAAAGACAAGGAGAATTAAAACCAAAATTGGGGTAATGTATCGGATGAGAAAGTGCCAGATTTTATAAAGCCTTTTGCTCCCTTTTCCTTCCAAAAACTGCCTTCGCTTCTCATCTCTACTCATAAACCAGCCGATAAAAATAGCTATAAATAGCCCGCCTATAGGAAGCAGATAGTTGGTGGCAAGAAGGTCAAAAGAATCTAGTATGGGCATTGGCTTGCCGTCTTTGCTGTGGAAGATAGAAACATTGTTTAAAACATTATAACTGAGCGCAGATAATATTCCCAAAAGATAAATGCCCAATCCACCAATGATAGTTGCGATTTTTCTTGAAAGCTTAAGGTCATCTATAAAAAACGCCACCACCACTTCTAAAAGGCTGATTGCACTGGTAAGAGCAGCAAAAGCCAAAAGGATAAAAAAACAAATCGCCAGCACCCTTCCCACTGAACCCATCTGCACAAAAGCAATAGGCAAAACCATAAAAGTAAGTCCAGGTCCTTGCTCTGGCTTCAGCCCTTCAGCAAAAAGAATAGTGTAAATCGCAACCCCAGCAATAACAGCAATAAGAGTATCTAGCAGAACAATCATTCCCCCTGCCCTGCTAATCCGCTCCTCATCACCAAGATAACTTCCATAAGTAATCATCGCACCCATTCCCAAGCTTAAACTGAAAAACGCTTGCCCCATTGCCTCCATTAAAGGTCGGGGAGTAAATTCTCCACTTTGGGTTAAAACTAGCTTCTTCCAATCAGGAAGGAACATAAATTTAAGCGCACCAACCGCATCTCCACGAACCAGTCCATAAATAAGCAGAATTAAAAGGCTTAAAAAAAGCGCAGGCATAAGAATTTCTATCCAGCGCTCAAGCCCCTCTTTAATACCGAAAATAACAATCCCTATGGTCATTGCCATAAAGATGGTGTGCCAGGTGAGCTGTTGAGCAGGGTCTTGAATCATAGCGTTGAATGCCTGAACAATCTGATTCGCACTCTTGCCAGCAAAATCATTAACAACAAATTTGGCAAAATAATCCAGTGTCCAGCCAGCAACTACACTGTAATAAGATAAAATAACAAATCCACTGACTATCCCGATAAATCCTACTGCTGTCCAAAATTTACTTCCGCCAGAAAGCGCCTTGAAAGCTCCAACTGGATTTCTCCGAGAACTCCTTCCTATTACCACCTCTGCACAGAGAAGCGGAAATCCAACCAAAACAACGCAGACAAGATATGCCAAAACAAACGCACCGCCACCATACATACCCGTGATATAGGGAAATCTCCAGACATTGCCTAAACCAATTGCACTGCCAGCAGCAGCTAAGATAAACATAAGCCCACTAGACCAAATTCCCCTTTTTTCCACCTCTGAGCTTTTCTGCGCCATAGGTCAAAGGGATTTTATCAAAAAATATAGGGTTTGCAAAAATAAAAAGTAATTTTCAGCTACCAGCTGGATAAGGTTATTGCTCTTTTGAAGGATGCTTTTTTGATTGAATCATTTGTAAATAAATTTTTGCTTCACCCATCGCAGGATTGAGCTCTAAGGCTTTTTTCAGGTGATTTTCCGCCTGCTCAAGCTCCCCTCGCATAAAAAGCATTTTTCCTAAGCCAAATTGAGCAAGAGCAGAGCTTGCGTTGAGCTTGACCGCCTTTTTGTATGCTCTGAGCGCATCATCTATTAACCCTTTTCTTTCCAGCGCCTTTCCTAAATTAGTCCAGAATTCTGCTTGGCTTGGATTTTCTTTAATGGCTTTTTGATAGCTTAAAATCGCTTCCCCATAGTCTCCTGAACGCATATAG
>CAZQJX010000164.1:0-4767 GCA_964592965.1 uncultured bacterium | reverse complement strand
TAACCTATTCTTCTTTAACGGATTCAAGCAATAGGTTCATACTTCCGCTTTTAAAACCAGCAAGGTCAAGGGTGATATAAATAAATCCTAGTTTGCGAAGATTTTCAGTTATTATTTTTCTCAATTCGGGCTGGGAAACAATTTTTTTCATTCCTTTTTCATCAAGTTCTATTCTTGCTATTTCTTTGTGATAGCGCACTCTAAAAATTTCAAATTTAAGCTCACGAAGGAGCTCTTCTGCTTTTGCCACCTGTTTGAGTTTTTTTCTGGTTAATTTTTCTCCGTAAGGGAATCTGGTTGCAAGACAGGCTGAGCTGGCAAGATTCCAAGTTTTTAATCCTAGAGCTTTGCTGGCGGTTCTAATTTCCTCCTTTGTAAATCCAGCTTGTAGAAGAGGAGAGAGGATTTTCAGCTCTGAAAGAGCCTTTTTGCCCGGGCGATAGTCCTTTTGGTCGCTAAGGTTGGTAGCTTCCACCACCTGCGCCAAATTAAGTTTTTCGGCAAGTTTTTTTAACCTGCTAAAGACTTCTTTTTTGCAGATATAACACCGCTGAGGTGGATTTTGAACAAGAAGAGGGTTTTTAAAAGGGTCAAAGCGCACTAGATAAAAATCAACTCCCAACTCTAAAGCAAATTTCTCTGCTCGCTTTTTTTCCTCTTCTGTTATAAAGGCGCTAAAAACAAATCCTGCTTTTGCTTTTTCTCCAAGAACATATTTTGCCTGCCAGAGAAGGAAGCTGGAATCTACCCCGCCAGAAAAAGCCACCAGAACAGAACCTGCATCTTCTAAGATTCGGTGTAGCTTTTTTAGCTTATCCTTTATTTCTTTTGGCAGTTTGTTTGCCATAGCTTTTTCAAAATATTTTTATTTTGACAAGATGGCTTGGTTTTTTCAGCTTTTTCAAGTAGTTGGCATGCTAGGGCTTTTTGGTTCTTTGCCAACAAAATCTGAGCGTAGGTGAGATAGTAATCAGCAAGATTTTCTCCATTAAGCTCAATTGCCTTTTTAACAAGCTCTTCTGCCTGAGTTAATTTATGTTTTTTCAAGTAAAGGTCAGCAAGGTTATTATAGGCAGGGGCATAATCAGGGTTAAGTGAAATCGTCTTTTTATAAGCACGAGAGGCTTTTTGATACCGGTTAAGCTCCTGCTCACAGACGCCGAGATAAAACCAGCCAAGATAATCTTTAGGTTTTTGCTTAACATAGTTTTTAAATTGTTTTTGGGCAGAAGAGAATTCTTTTGAGGAAAGATAAATCATTCCCAGCTGGAAATGCTCCTCGGGACTGAGCGGGTCATTAATTTTTACCAGCGAGATTTTTTTACTACAAAAGCTGAATGTTAAAAGAATGGTAAATAAAAAAATCCTTTTCATTAGTTAGAAATTTAGCATAGTTTAAAAGCAAAGCAAGCTTTATTGTTTTCAGGTAAAAAGATTCAATTAAGCGCAAATGGTTGATTATAAGCCAGCAATTTTCAAGAAATTGGTATTAATGGTTGATTTTAGTGGTTGACAATCTGGAAAGAATGGTCTATTTAAATTTTGAATTTATATTCTAAAAACTGAACAGCGATTCAAAAATGGGTGAAGATAGCAAGACCCGCAAATTAACGAGAAAGGAACGAGAATACCTAGCCCGCAGAAATGAAATTTTAGATACTGCTCTTAAGCTTTTTTCGCAGAAAGGTTATCATCAAACATCAATGAGTGAGATTGCAAAGGAAAGTGAGTTTAGTATAGGCTCTCTTTACAGCTTTTTCAAGAGCAAGGAAGATTTATTTTTTAATCTTTTTAAGCGGAGCATTGAAGATGTTGAGGAGCTGGTGAATGGTGCACTGGCACGGGCAAAGGATGCTCGCCAGAAGCTGGAACTACTTGTTGAGGTTCTTTTTGAGTATTTTGAGAAAAAGTGGGAGGCTTTTCATATTTTTGCTCTTAATCGGCAGAGTTTTGATTGGACTTTAAAAGAGGATTTGGGAGAGATAATCCGTGCCAAACATCTGGAATTTATTGGCACTTTATCTCAGATACTTGAGGAAGGGATAAAGGAGGGAATTTTCAAGCCTTTTCGACCAGAAGAAATGGCGCTGGCTTTTATTGGTTTGATTAACGGTTCTATTTTTCTCTGGATTGAGAAAGGAAGAAAATATTCTCTCCGAGAAAGAAAAGATGTTATTTTAGAAATTTTCTATCACGGAATTGAAAAATTCAGTGGGAGGAACAAGAAATGAAAATTCGTTTTTTTATTCTGGAAGTTCTGATTTTTGCAGGAGCGCTATTAATTTTTTCGCAGAAAGCAGAGGCGCAGTCAAAGGTTATGAAGCTCAGTTTGAATGATTGCCTTCGGATTGGGTTGGCGAATAATCCTCAAATTAAAATGGCAGAGGCAAAGGTTGAATCTGCTCGTGGGAAGTTAATCAGCGCCCGTTCGTATTTGATTCCCCAAATAAAAGCAAGTGGTCTTTACACTCATGCTAACAATCTCCCTGAATTTAAAATTAGCGGAATGAATATGATACCCACCAGCTTTCCTGTTGCTAATGAAAGTGGAACACCGCTACCGCCTACACATATCCATCTTATTCCTTTTCCTGATTTTGAGATGTCCAGCACAAGAGAGGGTGATATTTATAGCTTTAAGATAGAACTTGTTTATCCCATTTTTACGGGCGGGAGAACCACCCAGGGTTATAAGGCAAGCAAGCTTGAGCTTGAGGCAAGCGAACTGGAGCTCAAGCAAAAGAAGCTAGAGGTTAGCTATCAGATTCAGCAGGCATTTTATCAGGTTTTATTGGCTCAAGAGATGGTAAAGGCAATTGACCAATCTTGGGAAGTTATGCAGGAGCATTATCAGCAGGTAAGGGAGCTGTATCGTCAAGGATATGTAAGTAATTTGGATTTGCTTCAAGTAGAGGCGAAGCTAAGCTCAATCAAACCCAGGCAGATTCAGGCGCATAACGGGTTGAATTTAGCCAAGCTTGCCTTGAAAAATATCTTAAATCTTGACCCAGGCACAGAAATAGAAGTAATTGGTAAACTTGAGTATGTTCCAAAGGAAATTCCTGAGCTTAATGAGCTTATTAAAGAGGCGCTTTTAAATAATCCTCAGCTTAAAAGTCTTGAGATAAGAAAACAGCAAGCCGAGACTTTAATTAAAATATCTCGGGCAGGTTATTTCCCTACCATTGCTCTTTTTGCTAACTATCAATGGAATCGTGGTCAAGAGATGCCACCTAATGAAGATATCTGGCGGGAGGGATGGCAGGCAGGAGTAAACGCAAGCTTAAACTTATTTGATGGGTTAAAAACTTATGGGGATGTAAAATCTGCTCGCAGTCAGCTGGAGCAGGTGATGTGGGGAGAACGCGCGCTTCGGAGCGGGATAGAAACGCAGGTAACCGCTTCTTATCTTAAGCTGATCTCTGCTCAGAGAGCGGTTGAGGCGCAAAAAGTTAATGTTGAGGCTTCAGAGAGAAATTTTCAGGTTGCTCAGGCAAGATATAGAGAAGGGTATGTTAATCATTTGGATGTGCTAGATGCAGAGATGAATTTAACGCAGGCAAAAATTGCTTATCTACAAGCAGTAAATGACTGGCTTATTTCTTGGGCAGAACTTGAAAAAGTTATAGGAAAATTGGAGGTGGAGGAGAAATGAAATTAAAAAGAAGCACAATTGGATTTTTTATTGTGGTTGGTCTCACCATTGTAGGCATCGTAGCAGTGGTTATTTCTGGGAAGAAGAAAAAGGTAGTGGAAAAGAAAAAGATTGAGCAAATAGCAGTACCAGTGGTGGTGGATGTGGTTAGGTTAGGTGATATAGAGGATGTGATTGAGCTTTATGGATATATTGAACCTGAGGCAGAAGTTAACGTTATTTCTAAAGTCACGGGCAAGCTTATTAAAAATGTGGTTGAAGAAGGAGATGAGGTCAGGAAGAATCAGGTGATTGCTTATGTGAATCAAGACATTCCCGGAGTGAGGTTTAAGCATTATCCTGTAGAAAGCCCTATTAATGGTGTGGTTGCTAAGTTGCTTTTTGACCCAGGAGCAATGGTTTCGCCGCAGTTTCCTATCGCTACTGTAATTAGCATTGATAAAGTGAGAGTAAAAACCAGTGTGATTGAAAAAGATTATGCCAAGCTCAAACTAGGAGAAGTAGCAAGGGTCTATAATGATGCCTACCCTGATAAATGGTTTAATGGAAGATTAATTAAAATCTCACCTGTATTAGACCAGCTTGCTCATACCGCTGAAATTGAAATTGAAATTGATAATCCCGAGCATCTTCTTCGTCCCGGTATGTTCGTGCGGATTGAGCTGGTAGTAGGAAGGCATCAAAATGTGCCGGTAGTGTCCAAAAATTGTGTACTCAAGAGATTGGGAAAGGATATTGTTTTTGTTGTTGAGAATAACATTGCTCATAAGAAAGAGGTCAAGTTGGGATATTATGATTTGTATAAATATGAAATTCTTGAAGGTTTAAAACCCGCAGACCTTGTGGTAGCAGAACAGCAAGCAATACTTCAAGATGGAACCAAGGTGAGCATAATCAAAAATCTTGCCAAACCGACAAGGATTGAAAAAGAGGAGGGTGAAAAATGAGTTTTTTCAACTTTCCAATCCGTCGCCCAGTAACCATTGTGATGTGGATGCTGATTATCAGTGTAGTTGGGATAATTGCTCTCTGGAGGCTTCCGCTGGAAATGATGCCAGAGATAGAATTTCCCCAGTTGACCGTGATTACCGGCTATTCCGGAGCCGGTCCGG
>CAZQJX010000163.1:0-4785 GCA_964592965.1 uncultured bacterium | reverse complement strand
TTCTCTGCCACCACTGGCAATTTTATCCTAAACCTAATGCCCAGAAGCGAGATAAAAATGCATACCTGCCGAGGGAAGAACATCAAAAGCGCTGGGTATTTTGTCAGCCGAATGGCGAAAGAGTAAAAAGTGTCAAGACCGCTTTCCAAAATGCCTGTAAAAAAGCAGGGCTAGAAGGTGTAAGTGTGCACAGCCTCCGCCATACTTTTGCCAGCCACTTGATTATGGCAGGAGTTCCAATCAAAACCGTGCAGGTGCTTTTGGGACATAAATCTATTGGAACTACTCTTGATATTTACGGACACTTATCGCCTGAACATATAGCTCTGGCAGTTAATCGGCTTCCGTATCAAAACGCAGGCGCTAAGATAATACCCTTCCAGCCAAAAAATGAGCCCCATTCGGTAGAAAATCGGTAGAAAATGGATTTTTTGTTTGAGGCGGGAATTGAAAAAGTGCTTAAAAATCAATGGTGGAGCTGAGCGGATTCGAACCGCCGACCTCCTGACTGCCAGTCAGGCGCTCTCCCAGCTGAGCTACAGCCCCACCTTTGAATAAAACACCTAACAATTATCCTTTTGCTATTATAACCCGCAAATCCTTGCTGTCAAGATTTAAACCCTTTCAATCGCTACCATTAAAAACAACCTCCTCATTTTTCAAAACTCGTGCTTTGCTTCTCATAATTTTTATTATGATGAAGCTAGCAAACCACCTACACACCTCACTTGATATCAAGCCTTATTATGATGAATTTCCAGCCAGATACTAATTTATAGCTGGATATTGCACGCACCTTCAAATTCAGTTTTGCACCCTGATTCTCTCCTTTTGAAAATACGAGCCATAATGCTCAATAATCGCTCATCGCCCAACATTTACCTTGTTGAGTTTTTCCTAAAATTTTTTCTGTTAAAATTTTTTGAAATGTATCTTTGTTGCTGGAGCGGTGGTAAGGATAGCTGTTTGGCGCTTTATTATGCGCTTCGGCAAGGAAGGCGCATTCGCTATCTTATAAACTTCATTTCTAAAAAATACAGGCGGGTTAGTTTTCACGGAACCGAGGCTCAGCTTATTCACCTTCAGGCAGAGGCGCTGGGAATTGAGCTGGTTCAAAAAGAAACTTCTGGCTATGACTATGAGCAGGTTTTTAAAAGCACAGTGACAAAGCTTCTTTCCAAAGAAATTAAGGGCATAATCTTTGGTGATATTTATCTTGAAGAGCACAGGAGCTGGGCGGAAAGGGTTTGTGCTGAGCTGGGAATTAAAGCCTTGGAACCGCTCTGGAAAATCAACCCCAAGCAGGTATATCTTGACTTTTTAAAACAGGGCTTTTCAGCCATTGTGATGAGTGCAGATGCTAAACTTATTGACCCAATCTGGGTAGGAAGACCGCTTGATGATGATTTCCTTTCTTACCTAGAATCCCGTGGAATTGACCCCTGCGGTGAAAACGGAGAGTATCATACCCTGGTAATTGATGGTCCGATATTTTCCCGCCCGATCAAAATTCTCAAAACCCGCACCATTCAACGAGATGGAAGATGGTTTCTTGACACAGTTGAATACAGGCTGGGTTAACTCAAAGCTTTTTATCAGCCAAAAATTCTTGACCGCCCTAAATTCTTACTCCCTTCTGTAAATCTCAACAGAATGCTGTCTTTATAAAAATTGCTGGTTATTAGGAAATTTAGAATGCGAAATTTTATATTCTTTATTAAAATTTTTATTTATTTTTTAGTTGTATTTTGTTTTGAGAATACAAAATTAATATCAAAAGTAACAAAAATAAAACCAAAAACCGAACTGATGATGAAAAGTTTTTATTAAAATTTTTCTTAAAGGCTTTTGCAAATTTTCAAAAAAGAAAAGGTTAAGTCCAAAATCCTCTTTCCCTAGCTTCTAACTGATGCTTAAAATCTTTTTCTTAAAAATCATTTGGCAAACCCAGAAAAACCAGATAGATTATTCATAGATGAAAAAACTTATCTACCTTGTTATTTTCATATCTTTATCTGCTTATGCTGGCAGGCCGGGAAGGTTTTTGGGAGATGATTGTCTTTGCTTTGAGCCCAGCGGTTTCTTTCGGCTGGAGAATCATAAAGGGATATGGTGGCTGGTAACTCCTGATGGATATGCCTTTTATTCCATTGGGGTCAACCACATCAGCTCAAAAGGATACTTTTGTCCTAAGCTGGGCTACTCCCCTTATGAACGAGCTATCCTTGAAAAATATGGCTCAAAAGAGAAATGGGCGCAAGCTACTAAAAGTCGCCTGATTGAATGGGGATTTAACACCATTGGCGCCTGGAGCGAGGTTGAGCTGTTTCCTCAATTCCCTTATGTGCTTCAGTTAAACTTTTCTCGGTTGGCTGGCGGAGATTGGGTTAAAGGAACTTTTCCAGATGTATTTGACCCACGCTGGGAAAAAGCTGTTTTTGGGCTTGCCCAAAAAATCTGTTCAGCAAGAAAAAACGACCCTTGGCTTATCGGTTATTTCACAGATAATGAGCTCCATTGGGGTCCTGACTGGAGAAATTTAAAAACCCTCATTGGGCAATTTATGACCCTGCCTGCATCATCTGCTGGCAAAAAAGCATTGGTGGGATTCTTTCGCAAACGATACAATAATGACTTTTCTCAATTTGAAAAAGTCTGGAGAAGCGGAGCGAAAAATTTTGATGAGCTCTTCCATAAAACCAAGCTGGGCGCAAGCTGGTTTTTTGACCGCACTCGCATAAAAGACGATGTCTATGCCTTTGATGAGCTGGTAGCAGAAAAATATTTTTCCACTGTCGCTCAGGCAATCCGAAAATACGACCCTAATCATCTTATTTTAGGATGCAGGTTTCACGGCTTGGGCGTAAGTGAAGGAGTGATTCGTCAGGCAGGGAGATGGATGGATGCCATCAGTATCAATTACTACTATCTTACTCCTCTTCAGGAGCTTCTTCCCCGGCTTGTTGGAGCAGTTGATTTTTCTGGCTGGATGAAAAAGTATTATCAGCTTGCTCAAAAGCCCATTCTCATCACCGAATTTTCCTACCGAGCAATTACCAGCGGATTGCCCAATATCAAAGGCGCACCTGTTACGGTGCTGACCCAGCACGACCGTGCCCGAAGATTTGCCAGCTACGCAAAAAAGTGTCAGAGCGCTCCTTATATAATTGGCTATCATTGGTTCAATTATATGGACGAGCCGTTTTGGGGAAGATTTGATGGTGAAAATTCCAACTACGGACTGGTCAATGGCAAAGATGAGCCTTGGAGGGCTCTGACCGAAAAAATGAAAAAGATCAACCCCTGCGCCTATGATGTGCATTTGCTTTCCCAAACCAGCACATCTAAAAATAAAAATAAGGTGTTTTGGCTGGAGATTAAGCCTAAATGAGCATACCAGTCAGAAGGCTTGTCGCTGTAAACAAAATCCTCATAAATCTTTGGGCAAAGAAGAATAATTGTCATCTGCCGGCGGAGCAAGCTGAGGCTTTAAAAACCAAAAAAGAAAATTCTCTTGCTAAAAGTAGCTCTCTCCACCTATCTCAGCCTTTTAGAAAAGCAAAACAATGCCCAGCCCGATTTCTTAAATCTGGCTCCGAGCATATGTCCTTCCTTCTTGCTCCCTGCTCTTTCAGCTCAGCTTGTAAGCTAAAGCTGAATTTTATTAAAGAGCCTAAAGCCAAAGGCGGTGAATTTTCTCCTCATAAATCTTCCTTATCTGGAGTTTTTCAGAGGGTGAGCTTTTTTACTACTTCTATCAAATTCTCAATATATTTAGATATTGGCAAGAAGAAAATCAGACTTAAATTTTAAAGCAGGAGGCAAAAATGGAATTTAAAGAAAGAAGGAAATATCCAAGAATAAAGCTTATCACTAAAGTAGCTCATATAAGTGAAGATAAATTCCATTATTATTATTCAAGGGATTTATCGGTTGGTGGCATTTTTCTGGAAACAGAAAACCCCTATCCTGAAGGAAGCATGCTTGAGCTGGAATTTCCTCTACCTGAAGTTGCAGACAAGGTCCGAGTGAAAGGAAAGGTAGTTCGAGTGGTGGAGGTTGAAGAAAGGCATAAGGGAAAAATTCCGGGAATGGGAATTCAGTTTATTGAAATGGATGCGGAAACAAGAGCTATTTTAGCTGATTTTGTAGCTAGAGAGCAGGCACGAAAGTAAAGTAGTGAAAAAAAATGCCGTTATTAGATGAAAAAACCAAAAGGCTGGTTTTAGACGAGTTCAAGAATTTAAAGGAGCCTGTTAAGCTGATCAATTTCACGCAGGAAATTGAATGCGATTACTGCGCAGATACCCGCCAGATTCTCCAGCAGGTGGCAGAGCTCAGCGACCTTTTAAGCCTTGAAGTTTATAACTTTCAGCTGGACAAAGAGCAGGTGAAAAAATATGGAGTGGATAAAATTCCCGCTACTGTGATTTTAAAAGGGGATGAGGATTTTGGTTTTAGATATTACGGCATACCTGCAGGATATGAGTTCTCAGTGCTGATTAATATGATTGTTGCAACCAGCAAGAGAGATTCTGGATTGGCTCCGCCTATCCGTGAGGAGTTGAAAAAGCTAAACACTCCGCTTGATGTGCTGGTATTTGTCACGCCCGCCTGTCCATATTGCCCGAGAGCTGCTATTGCTGGCGGAAGAATTGCCCTTGAAAGCCCCTATGTCAAAGTGAGCATAATTGAAGCGAGCGAATTTCTTCATCTAGCGCAAAAATATGCTGTTACGAGCGTGCCCAAAATGGTGATAAGCGATGCGGTTGAATTAGTGGGCGT
>CAZQJX010000162.1:0-4821 GCA_964592965.1 uncultured bacterium | reverse complement strand
CTTCTTTTAAACCGGTTTCATCTGCTTTTCCCTGCCAAGCTATATCATAGCCGGTGCCATGGCTGGGTGAGGTGCGAACAAAGCTCAAGCCCAAAGTGATATTTACTACTCGCCGAAAATCCAAAGTTTTTAGCGGAGCAATGCCCTGGTCATGATACATAGCCAAAAGTGCATCAAACTCTCCCTTTCGCGCTCGCCAAAAAGCAGTATCTGCTGGAATTGGTCCTGCCACATTCATTCCTTCTCTGCGTGCCTGCTCAATTGCTGGCGCAATAATTTTTATATCCTCAGCGCCGATTTTTCCTGCCTCGCCTGTGTGCGGGTTCAAGCCCAAAACACCTATTTTGGGAGAGTGAATACCAAAATCACGGCGCAAGCTATCATTCATCAATCTTAGCTTAGCTAATATTTTCTCCGCTTCAATATTTTTTGGCACATCTCGCAGAGGAATATGGTCAGAATAAAGCCCAACGCGAAGCTTTGCTAAAACCATCATCATCAAAACTTCTCTTTTATCCAGCGCAGAGAGAAAATGCGTATGACCTGCATAAGGGGAGCCTGCCAAAAGCATTGATTCTTTGCTCACCGGAAGGGTGATAAGCGCACAGCATATCCCTTTCTGGCAGAGCTCCACCCCTGCCTGAATATAAGCAATCATTGCCCTTCCCAGCTTCTTGCTGGCTCGGGCAGGAATAAAATCTTTTTCTTTAAGCTGGCTCAGGCTGAGGACAGAAAGCGAAGAGCAGGTACTTTCCAGCTCTTTCAGCTTATCTACAACCTTTGCTCTTTTCAGCCATCTTTTAGCTCTGGCTCTGCCAAATCTCTCTCCTGCCAGCTCTAAAACTTTTTGGTCTCCAATTACAACCAGCTCAAGAGATTTTTCAGGTTCAAGCTGGTTCAAAAATTTGACCAAAACCTCAGGACCCACCCCTGCCGGGTCGCCTATGGTGAGGGCAATGCGCATCAGAGCCGAATGTCAATATAGGTCTTGGCTTTAAGTCGCTCCAGCCAAATTTGATACTGCTTCTCAAAATGCTGATGATAAAGAATCTCTCTAATCTGGTCTTTTACCTCATCCAGAGGAATTTGGGTGGACTTTTCTCTCCCAACCACCAGAAAAAGATGATACCCAACCTCATCTTCATAAACAGGGCTTAGCTCTCCCAGCTCAAGCTCCTTCACAATCTCCCTTACCTCAGGCTTGAGCTGAGCGAGCACCACCCAGCCCAAATCTCCGCCCTGCTTAGCTTCCTCTCCTTCTGAGTATTTGCGGGCAAGCTCAGAGAAATCCGCACCCTTTTTATATTCACAAACAATCTTTTCAATTTTCTCTTTTCCCTTGTCCTGCTTGCGAACAACAATATGAAAAAGATGAACACGCTCTGGAGTGCGAAACTGCTCTTTATGCTGATGGTAATAAGCTTTTATCTCTTCATCTGTAACTTCCAGCTCAGAGCGAATCTCCTTTGCCACCAGCTTGGCTAAAACCAGATTATCCTTAACCTGCTTGCGATACTCTTCCATTGAGATCCCCTGAGCTCTGAGCAGGTTGCGAAATTCCTCTGAGGATAGCCCCATCTGCTGTCGCTTCCTCTCAATTGCCTGAGCAACCTCCTGAGCGCTCACGCTCACTCCCTGCCTTTTAACCTCCTGTTCAATCAGCTTGCGTTCAATCATTCTCTCCAGATATTCACGCTCAGAAAGTTTCTTACTAGCGCGCATAATACCCAGCTCATCGTTTTTCCAAGCACGCTCCAGCTCGCTTAAAGTAATGACCTCATCGCCAACCACTGCAACTATTCGGTCAACAATCTCTGCACCACTGAAAAAAGCTACTGCCAGCAGAATCGCTGTTAAAATAATCCTTTTCATCTTCCTAAATCAGCTGATAGTTTATAACTATCTGCGAACGCTTCCAAAGCTGAGAAATCCATTCTTTGTAAAGCTGGTCTTTTTTCTCCTCTAAAAGCCTTTTGTATATCTCTTGCTTTACCTCGCTAAAGCTTAACTTTTCCGGAGCAGTTCGCTCAACCACTTTTAAAATATGATACCCAAAAGCTGTTTTGATGGGTTTGGTAATTTTAGGGGGCTTAAGTTTGAAAATCACATCCTCAATTGCCCGGGGAAGCTGACCGCGCTCCACCCAGCCAAGGTCTCCGCCTTTTTTCGCCTCTGGGCTCTGAGAATATTCCCTTGCCAGCTCAGAAAAATCCGCTCCTTTTTTAAGCCTGCGCCAGAGCGAGTTCGCCAGCTTCTCATCAGAAACCAAAATCTGCTTTACCCGAACCCGCTCAGGTGCAACAAATTCATCTCTATGCGATTGATAATAACTTTTAAGCTCATCCTCGCTTACCTCCACCTGATAGCGCAAAACCACATCTACTGTCTTTTTTATGAGCAAAAGGGCACGAAACTGCTCCTTCCATTCCTTTTCGTTCAGACCCAGCTCATTAAGGGTTTGAAGAAAATCCGCTCGGTCAAGGTCTAAAAGCTGACCAAGCTCTTTTTCCAGCTCCTGGTCAGAAAGCTTAATCTTTAGTCTTTCAGCTTCTTTTAAAATCAGTCTTTGGGTAATCATTTCTTCTAAGCATTTAAGCCGAAGACGATAATCAAAATCCTCATCTCCGCTCGGCTCTCCCCAAACCGCTTTCAGCCTCTTTTGAAACTCATTAAAATAAATTGGCTCATCATTAACCCAAGCTATAACCTCGCCTGAGCGATGATGAGAGCAAAACTCGCCCATCAAGGAAAGCATAATGAAAGCGAAAATCAATCTTTTTGATTTCATTTTTTCTCTTGGGGAGCGGTTTCACCCTTTTGCGGGGAAGAAGGCTTTTGCTTTTGAGGCTGGGAAGCAGTTGCGCCCGCCTGAGGAACCAGCCTTGCCCTTCTGCCTTCAGAAACAAACTTATCTATATTTTCAGGATACTCTTTTACTTCTATTTTACTGCGGAGGTCGCTGAGAAGGGCACGGAAAATCTCCTCACGCTTTTTGGTTAAAATCTCGTCCCAAACCTCTCGGTAGCCTTTCGGGTCTAGGTTGCCCGGTCTTTCAAGGATATAAAAAATAATCCAGCCCTGAGGAGTAAGAACAGGCTTGGTAAAATTCTCCTTCTCCTCTAATCCAAAGAGCTCACTTGCACTGTCTGTTCCAAAGGCATCTATTATTCCTTCACGGCTGAAATATCCTAAATCTTCATCTTTTCGTTCTGGATTATAAGTCTCTTTTAATTTGTTGAAATCCCTTCCTGCTTTCAAAAGCCTGTAAACCCGTCTGGCTTTTTCGCCTGCTCGCTCAACCTCCCTTTTATTGTTTATGTCTTTTACTGAAAAAATTATTCCATCTAAATGAATGAAATTCTCCTGATAAAACATATAAAGGTCCTCAGGACTTAATGCCCGCTCTACAAGCTCCTCTGCCAATAAATGCTTGCGGGCTCGCTCCAAGCGAAACTTTACAACCGGGTCCTGGTCTAACTTCTGCCGAAGCGCCTCTTGATAAAGCAATTCCAGCGCAATCAGATTCTCCAAAAAAGCTCTCC
Organism: uncultured bacterium; assembly: GCA_964592965.1. Classification (GTDB taxonomy): domain Bacteria; phylum RBG-13-61-14; class RBG-13-61-14; order RBG-13-61-14; family DRUE01; genus CAZKMM01. The sequence goes on along the minus strand of CAZQJX010000162.1, from coordinate 1,279 downwards.
TTCCTTCCTCAGTTGAATACCTGAGCTTCATCTGTTGCGGAAGAGTGAGCCAGACCCGCTCTGCATCTTTAAGGGTTATCTTGCCATCTCCAACCTTATAAAGCACTCCCTTTTCCTCACGGTGGCAGGAAAAAGCAAAAATCAGCCCCAGCGCCACTATGACCAGATGTTTTTTCATACCCTCACCCCTTAAAAGTTTTTTCTATTCTACTTGGAAAATGTTTAACTTTCCAGCTAAAAAATTTACTTTTCAGCCAAAAGCCCCTCCAGCTTTGATTTAAGCTGGGAAAGAGCCCGACTGAAATTCTCCTTAAAGCTTGCAAGCTCCTTTTGCATCCTTTCCAGCGCATCTAAAAGCTCTTTGAAAATCTCCTCCTTTTCATCTCCTTCGGTTTTGCTCTGAAGCGCCCTTTTTAACTCTCTGTTTTCCTGCTCCAGTTTTTGAATGCGCTCCTCCAAAGCAAGCATTGCCTTTTTCCACTTATCTCGCAGTCTTTTGATGTTCTGCTCCTGCTCTTTAAGCCGAAGCCGAAAATACTCCGCCTCGCTCTGGCAGGAAAGCTCATTTTCATCTTCTCCCACCATCTGCTCAAGCTGATGGTCTAGTTTCTGAAAAAGCCCGCTCAGCTCCTCTTTAACTGCCTCCCGCATAGAATCAGGCAGATGAGAAAAATCATTAGCTAAAGCCTCTTTTCCCTGATTGAACTTTTCTTCCAACTCCTCAGGGTCAAAGCCGATGAGATTTTCTATTCTGCGAAGTAGCTCATTATCTTCAATGGGCTTGCGGGCATAATCTTCAGCTTTATATCTCAGTTTTCTCAACCTCTCTAGGTCTCGCTCGCTGGCTTCGTTTACCAAAAAAATTACAGGAATTTTGCTCCAGCTGGGATGGGTTTTTATCTCCTTAAGCACGCCGAACCCCTCAGGGATTAAGTTGCCAGAATCAGTGCGAAGGTCTCGGCTTAAAATAATCAGCTGGGGAGAGAAACTGAGCAGTTTCTCCCGCGCTTGCTCGGGGTCGTAGGCGCACTCCACCTGAAAGCGATGAGTTTTTAAAAAAGCTCTAACCATCTGAGCAAACTCCTGCTCACCATCTATGATAAGAACCTTTCGCATCAGTCTATCTCCACCACCAAGCCATCGTAGGCAAGCTCAACTCCCTGCGGGAGCTCCTGAGAAGTGCTCTCATAATCAAAGCTATGGCTTAAATGGGTAAGAAGGGCGCGCTCGGGCGCAAGCCGAGCTATCTCCTCAAGCGCTTCAGCCAGAGAAAAATGAG
>CAZQJX010000161.1:0-4828 GCA_964592965.1 uncultured bacterium | reverse complement strand
GGCAGATTTAAGGTATTCTTTAAGTTCTTTTTGCACCTCGGGCTCTGGGTAGTGCCGAAAAAGCATAGCAATAAGCCCGTCAAATTCCTTTTTGGTCTGAGGGTCTAGCTTGCGGTAGAGCCTGATTAAGGAGCGCTCCGCAGAGCTCAGTTCAACACCGTCCACTTCTGCGCCCACTTCCTGAAAAAACTCTTCAAGGCTTACTCCGGCTCTTTCCGCATATTTTTCCAACCTTTCTTTTCTGGCTTTTGACCAAAGCTCATCTACATCAATACCCAGCGCCTCTGCCAGCTGTTCACAGCGTCTTTTACCAGGAGCATCTATTTTCCCGGTTTCAAGCTGATGGATATAAGTATTTGAGACATTTAGCCTGCGGGCAAGGTCTTCTTGGGTCATTTTTCTTTTTTTTCTTTGCTTTTTGAGAAATTCTCCGAATTCTGTCATAAAGGCACCTCCTTGAGGTAGAAATTTAATAAAGCCACTTTATAAACTTTTAGCAGGATTTTGGAACTTTGTCAAGAAATAATGGCTCAAAATAAAAGAAATTCGCTTTACTTGACAAAAATCTGTTCGCTCAGTTAGAATAAAAATAAAGCTGATAACTTAAAAATGAAGGCATTTAAGGTTATAGAGAGATATCTTTGGCTAGTTAATTTTGGTTTATTATTTTTGCTTGCTTATTTTGGTGCCGGGCTGGTTAATTTTCAATTAAAGAAGAATTTAGTCAAGCCTGCGGGTGTAAAGGTTGACTTATCAGGGGTGAAGCAGGCGGGATTTAGTTATCATCCTTCTCCTGACAAGATTTTGGAGAAAAACATTTTTGGCACATTGAAGCCGAAACTAACTGCCAAAACCGCGGAAGGAGAGGGTGAGGAGATACCACCCACCAAGCTTAATGCTATTTTGCAGGGAATTGTTTATTTTGCGCCTGAAAGTGAGCTTAATCGGGCAACCATCTACCTTTCTGATGAAAAAACTGCTGATGTTTATAAAATCGGCGACCGGCTTGCTCCCGGGGTAAAAATTGCCAGTATTATGGAAAAAAAGGTGATTTTAGAATGGAGTGATGGCAGAAAAGAAGAGCTTTTATTTGAATTTGAAAAAGAACAGACAAAGACTAAAAAGCTTCGTTATACCAGCCCTTATGCCCGTATGTCTCCTGAGGAACGCCGGCGGGTGTTGGCGGAGCGGAGAAGGGCGCTGGGCATAGATAATCGTATCATTCGGGTAAGCGAGACATACTATCGGATTGAGAAGGACGCTATAACAGAGGCTCTTAGCAATCTCAATGATATTGTCACTCAGGCTCGGCTTGTGCCCAATTTTGTTCCTGCTGAAGATGGCGCAAGACAGATTAATGGCTTTCGCATCTTCCGTATCAAGCCAGGAAGTGTTTTTGAAAAACTTGGCTTGAGAAATGGTGATGTAATTCAAAAGATTAATGGCGTGGATATGGATAGTATAGAAAAAGGCTTTCAGCTTCTTCAACAGCTTCGTTATGAGAGCCAATTTGAAATTCAAATTAAACGAGGAGCAAGAGAGCTTACTTTAAGCTACGAGATTGTGGATTAAAGGGGGAGCAGATGAATATAAGAAGGATATTGAGACTGGCGGGAATGGCTTTTTTACTTTGCGCTTTTTGGCTGGCTTTTGCCCAGCAGGAGAAATCTGAACAAAAAGCAGAGGAGAAAAAGCTGATTGAGGAGAATGAGGAAAGTTTCACCATAAATTTTAAGGATGTTGAGCTTGAGCAGATAATAAAAACTTTTTCTGACCTTACAGGCAAGAATTTTATTCTGGAAGAGATACCCAAAGGAAAGATAACCATTATCTCTCCTATGCGTATGCCGAAATCTCAGGCACTTAATATTTTTCAGGCGATTTTGAATTTGAACGGGTATCAGATGGTTGCGACCAGCATACCTAATTTATATCGGATAGTTCCTCTGACCGAAGCCTCCCGCACCAATATCCCAATTTATCTTCCTAGGCAAAAGCCACCTTCTCCAAGTGAGAATTTCATCACCAGATTTGTTCCTCTTAAGTATCTTGATGTTCAGCAGGCGGTTAATATGGTTCAGCCTCTTTTAAGCAAAGAAGGTGCTAGTGTTGTTCCCTATCAGCCGACCAATACGCTGATTATCGTTGATACCGCTATGAATATTGAGCGGGTGGTAAAGGTGCTCAAGGCACTGGATGTGCCCAGCCTTGAGCCAGAGATGGAAATTGTGCATTTAAAATATGCCTCTGCCAGTGAAATCGCAGGCACGCTCACGCAGATTTTTTCTGAATCTGCCTCAACTGGTAGAAAGAGCAAACCGGTAAGCTATACAGTAAGGAGAAAGTCAAAAACTTCAGGTCCTACTGTTATGCCGGTAGCAGGTGGAGCAACGCAATTAAAAATCATTCCTGAAACTCGGCTTAATGCCCTTATCCTTATTGCTGACCGCGCCACCATAAACGAAGCCAAAAGAATAATAAAAATGCTTGATGTAGAAACAGGCGAGCGGGGCGTGATTCATGTTTATTACTGTAAGAATGCGGTTGCAAGGGACCTTGCCAACACCCTTGCCTCTCTGGCAGGTGGTGGCGGGTTTAGGGCTTTTACTCCCACCACTTCCAGAGAAGGAGCTCGCACTCCTACCAGAACTTCTTATAAATCAACTTCACGCATAGGAGGTGCGGTTTTAAGCGGTGGGCTTTTTGAAGGAGAGATAAAAATCACTGCTGATGAAGCAACCAATTCCCTTATTATTGTCGCCTCGCCTAGAGATTATGAGACCTTGCTTAAAGTCATAGAAAAGCTTGATATTCCCCGCAGACAGGTCTTTGTTGAGGCGGTTCTTTTAGAAGTAAGCCTTGACCAGTCAAGGCAGGCAGGAACAAGCCTTCACGCAGGCAGTCAGCTGGAAAATGAGGGAATGATTTTAAGTAGTTCGTCTATGGGCACAATTAACTCTCTCACCCTGCTCAGCCTGCTTACTCAAGGAGTTCAATTGCCCAGCGGATTTAATTTAGCAGTGCTTGGCAAGCCCATAGAAGTTCCTGGAACCGAAGGAATGACTGTTCCTAGTGCGGGAATGATTTTGCAGATGATTGCCAGTGATTCCAATGTCAATGTTCTTTCCACTCCCACTATTTTAACAACTGATAATCAAGAGGCAGAAATTCAGGTGGGGCAGAGAATTCCAGTTCCTACTGGTCAGACGGTTTCTACTGGCGGGCTTTCCAGCATAAGCATTTCCCGGGAGACCGTTGGAATTAAGCTGAAGATAACCCCACAAATAAATGAAAGCGGAACCATTAGATTAGAGATTTACACTGAAATTTCCAATGCTGTTCCTAGTCCGCTGGGAATTGATGTCAACACTCTTGGCGTGACCACCTCTCTTCGCACCGCAACCACAACCGTTATTGTTAAGGATGGGCAGACTATCGTTATTGGTGGACTTTTAGAAGACAGGCGTAGCCTTTCCAATTCAAGAATTCCTTTAATCGGCGATATTCCTGTTTTGGGCTGGCTTTTCAAAAGCTATCAGCGAACAAAGACCAAAACCAATCTTATCATCTTGCTTACTCCTCATATTGTCCGCACAGACGAGGATATTGCTCGGGTAAGAGAGAAATTCCACAGAGATTATGATAGCTTTATTGAGGAAAGTTTAGGAGCAGGTGTTAGACGCTGGGATGAGTATTTTGAGAGCAAGTATGCAGAAAGCTTTGAGAACACACGCGGACCAGTTATAGATTTTACTGGTGAAAAGCCCAAGATTATCAAGCCCGCTCCCAAAGAAAAAGAGAAAACTCAAAAGCCTGCTAAGGATGAAAAGGAAAAATCAAAAAAGAAAAGATGGCGTCTAAAAAAGAAAGAAAAGAAAGCTAAAGAAGGAGAGAAATGAAAGGAGCACATAAATACTTTGGCGAGATTTGCCTTGAGAAGGGGCTTATAACCGAGGAGCAACTTGCCCGTGCCCTTGAGTTTCAAAAGGAGCGGGGCGGAAGAATTGGAGAGGTACTTGAGCATATGGAGCTTCTTTCAAGCTCGGACCGCTATAGGATTTTAAGCGAACAGCTCGGTCTTGAGTTTTTAGAAAAGCTGGCTGATGTTGAGCCAGACCCGGAGCTTTGTAAAGAAATTCCCATCAGCTTTGCCAAGCAATATCTTTTGGTTCCCTTGCGAAAAGAAAACGGAAGGGTGGTGGTGGCAAGTGCCGACCCGGTAAATTATTTTCCTCTGGAAGATTTGGCAAGGGTTTTGGACAGTGAAGTTGAGGTGGTAATAAGCCCAGCGCAAGAGATTATCAATGCCATCAATCGTGTTTATGACCGCTTGGGAAGGAGCGCTGAGGGAGTAATAGATGACCTTAAAGAAGATGAAGATAATTTATCTCTTTTGGCTCAGGAGATAGAGGAGCCAGAGGATTTGCTGGAAGCGAGTGATGAGGCACCGATAATCCGCTTTGTCAATTCGCTTTTGTATCAGGCGGTAAAGGAGCGGGCAAGTGATATTCACATAGAGCCTTTTGAGCGAGACTTGGTCGTGCGCTTTCGGATTGATGGTGTGCTTTATGAGATTTTGCGTGCTCCCAAGCGCCTGCAGAGCTCCATTACCAGCAGGATTAAAATTATGGGCGGGCTGAATATTGCAGAAAAGCGACTTCCACAGGACGGAAGAATAAGAATTAAAATCGCAGGAAGAGATATTGATATCCGCCTAAGCACCCTGCCAACTGCTTTTGGCGAGCGCATTGTGATGAGGCTTTTAGATAGAAGTCAGGTTATGCTCCAGTTAGAGGAGCTTGGATTTTCTCCTGAAAATTTAAAAACA
>CAZQJX010000160.1:0-4833 GCA_964592965.1 uncultured bacterium | reverse complement strand
GCAGAATTGCCTCATCAATCTCCTGCTTGATTCGCTGATACTGCCTTTTTAAATCCAGAAAAGGAACCATTGCCAAAAAACCTCTTTTTGTGCAAATTCTCTTGGCATAAGCCCGAATTGTCAAATGAGAAATCGCCCACAAAAAATTGATTAAATCAAAACATAGTCCTAAAATGACCGAAAAGCAAAAGGGATTTTTAAGGAGGGCGAAAATGAAAATCGCGCTGAGCAAAGAAGAAATTTCCCAAAGAGGAAAATTCCCGCCTGAAAGAAGGAAAGTAATAATTTATTCTGTAGGGAATGACCTTGAGGCGCACGGTCCTGCGCTTCCACCAGAAATTGACAGCATAATGGCACGGGCTCTGGCATTGCAGTTCTCGCTGGAGAACGGTTGCTACTATGCAGGTCATATTCCCTACACCAGCGACCGAGTGGGAGAAATAGCCCGAGATTGGTCTCCGCTTTATATTCCTTTTGAGGAATTCGTGCAAAAGACAAAAGACTGGTTAAAATGGAGCCTTTCAAAGCTTCCCTGGAAAGCGGAACGGGTGATTATCTTCATCGGGCACGGCGGGCTAATTCCTCTTTTAATGATGGAAGAAGAATTCACTCGGGAGCTGGAGAGCAAGGTTAAATTTGGGTTTGTCGCCTCAGTCGGTGAGGTGAAAATTCCTGAGAATATTCCAGCAAAAGATGTGGTTGAAAAAATCCTTACTGGTGCAGGTGAGCATGCTTATATCCTTGAGCATTCGGTTGCTCTTGCTCTAGGAGTGCTTGATGAAGAAAAACTAAAAGAGCTTAACCAGCAGGCAGAGAAAAACCCAGAGGAAGTTCTGCGAAACTATCCTGCCTTGGCTGGCTTGGCCGGATTTTTGCTTTTTGGAGACAAAGACCGATACCAGCCTCTGCGAGAAGCAGGGCTTGAGTTCTGCCTTAATGATTTTCTTTCCCGCAGAAAAATTGAGGTGAGCAAGGAGCTGGGAGAAATTCTCATCCGCTCTGCCCTTGATTTTGCTAAATTATTGCTTTTATAAAACTTGGCTTTAAAAACTTCCGCCTTTTTGTTTGATTTGTTTTTTAATCCGTAATTAATATGCAAATAGAGTTTTTATTTTTTGTTCAATATTGCATAAAAATTAAAGCGGGGCTTTGCTTTTAAAAACTTCTGACAGCTCTGGAGCGTCTAAGAAAATAAAAAGGCGGGAAAGAATAGCTTTCCCGCCTCTCTGCTTTTTAGAAAATTTACTGGGTTTGAGCTAGCCTGACTCTCTCTCCTATTTCAAACTCGTGCAGGCTTTCAATCACAATAGCGGTTGAGGTGTGCTCGTGCGGGTCTATTACCACCAGCTTTCCGATTATCTGGTCGGGCAGTTTTTTCTTTTGTTTTTTCTCTTTGATTACCTTACCGGGGATATATACTTCAAACAAATTGCCAGCTTCCACACCATCAGCTTTTCCAAGGTCAATGTAAACTATGTCTCCTCTCCCGAAACTTGGTGTGCCTCTTTTATTGGCAACAATGTATCCCTCTAATTTCTTTCCACTGCTTTTAATCACAGGCACCTCAGCACTAAGCGGTGGAAGATAAGGGCGAATATAATCACCAGTCTCAATCTCCTGATAAGAATTCACAATCTCCGCCTCAGCGGTGTTCTCGGTTAATTTGGTGATTTTAAGCTCACCAAGATTAATAACCTTGTATCCGATTTTCTTTCGGGTTTTGGGATGACGAATCACGCTCTCCACACGGAAGACGGTAAATAAATCTCCAACCTTTACCCCCTGAGCTGAGCCGATATCAACATAAACCGTATCAGGCTCACCCACATAAACCCTTTTATCATAGGTGCTGAGGATTTTTCCTGCCCGCTCCAGCTCACCGGGCTCAACCCAGCCAGCAGAAGAGGTTTGCTTGTAAATTACCTTAACTACTCTACCCTGTTCATCTCTTAAAAGCTTTGCCTCTTCTCCCAGCTTTTCAGCTTTTTGCTCAGCCTGAGCTTCTGCTTCGCCTGCTGTTTCTTCTTCGCCGATTTGAGGAACTGTCTCTATCTCCGCTTCTGGCGGTGGGGTGAGCTTCTCTCCCTCAGGATAAAGATTCAAAACATCACCGGGATAAATCAAGTTCGGGTCTATAATAAAAGGATTTCTCTCCCATATTTTCGGCCAGTAATAGGGGCTGGCAAGGAATCTTTTAGCAATATCCCAGAGGGTGTCCCCGGGCTGAACAACATAAACAACCTTTCTCACCTCGGATTTTTCCGCCTCTGCCTGAGCACCCGCCTGTTCCTGCTGAGCAAAGACGAGCGGACTAAAAATAATGGCGAGAGCTAAAATCCACTTTTTCCACATCTTTCTCTCCTCCTTTGCTTTTGGGGCTCATTCCTTAAGTTTCTTTTTAGCCAGATTAGCATATTCGCTGAATGGATACAAGGAGATAATTTCTTTATAAAGCTCCTTTGCCTTTGCGTAATTTTTCTTTTTTTCATAGATTTGAGCGGAGCGGAACATAGCCTCAGGAGCATAATCGCAGGCAGGATATTTATCTGCCAGCTCAAGATAGGTTTTGCTTGAAAGTTCATCTTTACCCAGCCCGCTCTCTGCTTTTGCTTTGTGGAAAAGTAGCCAGCAGGAAAATCTGGCATTTGGTTTGGTAGCAAGCTGTGCCTTGATAAGGTCAAGAGCGGATTCAAATTCTTCATTTTCAAGCAGATTAAGAATTTCACTTTTTAACTGAGCCTCATCGCTTTGAGCAATTACCTTTCCTTTTTTGTCAAGGTCAATGACAATGGCTTTGGGTTTGGTCTTCTTCTCAGGTTTTTTAGGTTCAGGCTCAACCTTAACCACAGGGAGTTTGGGAAAAGGCTCTATTTCTATTTTTTGGGAAGGAGCTGGTTTTTTAGCAGAAGATTGAGCAGAAGGAAAATTTTGAGCAGAGGCTTTACAAAGCTTTTCCAACTGCTCCAGCCTACTCAATAAAAGCTCTATTTGAGCTTTGAGCTCATTTAATTCTTTTTTAAGTTTAAGGTTTTGCTTTTTAAGCTCGCTAATTTCAGCTTCAAGCTCTTTTTGTTTTTTGCCCGACCAGCTAAAAAGAGGAATTAAAAGGAAAATAAGCAAAAGCGGGGGTATTTTTTTCAATATTTTCATTTCTTTTTAAAAATTATAACTTTTGATTTTGGCAAAAGTCAACCTTTTTAAAAATTTATTTTTAGCATTGACAAATATCCTAAATGGTGCTAGCCTAATGCTAGCCTTTTAAACTGACCCAGTGAGGTCAGTAAGGGCGGAGAAAAAATGCAAAAGTTAAAAAGAACTTTGAGCCTTCTCCCGAGCGGAGAAGGTTTTTTTTAACAGGAGCGAGATGGCAAAAAGGAAGATAATGGATGCAGATGCAATCCGACGCGCGCTTTATCGGATTGCTCATGAAATCCTTGAGCGAAACAAAGGCACCAAAGACCTTGTTCTCATTGGCATCCGCACCGGCGGGGAGCAAATTGCCAGCAGGCTGGCAAAAATCATCAGAGACATAGAAGGCAAAGAAGTTCCCTGCGGATTTATGGATATAACTATGTATCGTGATGATTTATATCATATGCGTCATCAACCTGAGGTTCATAAAACTGTAATCAATTTCCCCATTGAAAATAAAATCGTGGTGCTGGTAGATGATGTGCTTTTTACAGGAAGAACCTGCCGAGCAGCTATGGATGCGCTCATTGATTTGGGCAGACCCAAAGCCATCTGGCTGGCGGTTCTTATTGACCGTGGTCATCGCGAATTTCCCATCCGAGCTGATTTTGTGGGAAGAAATATCCCAACCGCAAGAACAGATGTAGTGGAAGTAGAGCTAGACCCCAAAGGGAAAAAAGACCAAGTGATTTTAATTGAATCAGAAGAGAATGAAGCTAAAGCATAAAAACCTTCTTGGTCTAAAGGATTTTTCTGCTGAGGAGATTAAATTTATTCTTGAGCAGGCACAGACATTTAAAGAAATAAATTACCGTCCGATTAAAAAAGTTCCTGCTTTACGAGGAAAAACCATTATCAACCTGTTTTTTGAGCCAAGCACCCGCACCCGCACCAGCTTTGAAATAGCAGGCAAGCGCCTGAGCGCAGATGTGGTGAACTTCTCTGCCAGCCAAAGCTCGCTAGTTAAGGGAGAGACGCTTGGAGATACTGCCAAAAACCTTGAGGCAATGAAGCCAGACCTTTTGGTGGTAAGAAGTGCATCTGCGGGCGTGCCTGAGATGCTGAGCAAGCTGGTTTCTATACCAATAATCAATGCTGGTGATGGATTTCACGAGCACCCAACTCAGGCTCTTCTTGACCTTTTCACTGTTCAGGAAAAGAAGGGGAAAATTGAAGGGCTTAAAATAGCCATTGTCGGCGATATTCGGCACAGCAGGGTTGCCCGTTCCAATATTTATGGATTTTCCAAACTCGGCGCTGATGTGGTTGTGATTGGACCAAAAACAATGATTCCACCGGGTATTGAAAATCTCGGATGCAGGGTCTGTTATGATTTTGATGAAGTAATAGGTGAACTGGATGTAATTATGATGCTCCGAATTCAGCTGGAGCGTGGAAGTGCGAGGTTCTTTCCTTCAATAAGAGAATATTGTCAGCTTTATGGATTAAATTTAGCTCGGCTGAAAAAAGCCAAAAAAGATGTTCTGATTATGCATCCCGGTCCTGTTAACCGCGGGGTGGAGATTGCTCCTGAGGTTGCAGATGGACCTTTCTCAGTCATACTTGAGCAGGTGGAAAACGGAGTGGCAGTGAGAATGGCGCTTTTATATCTCTTTTGCGGAGGTGCAGATGAGAATCTTA
>CAZQJX010000159.1:0-4834 GCA_964592965.1 uncultured bacterium | reverse complement strand
CATAAAATTGTCCTTAAATTTGCACCTTATGACTTTATGATAGGGCTTTACAGCTCGCTGGCAGGATTTGCCTTTATAACTTTTCTTATTGTTATCAGGTTATATCAGCGGATTCGCTCTAGCTCCTGAGTAAGCCAGTTCTTGGTGCCAAAAACAAGAGTGGTGGTTTTTCCCTCCGATACCTGCACAAATCCGTTCCAGTCATTATTTAAATTTCCGCTTCCCACCATTTTGTTCTTATGAACCTGCGGGGATTCAAGAGAGACATCTATCATAACTGAATGAGGACCTGCTGGCACATTATCAAATCCTGCGTAGATCTTTTCCCAAAAATATGTGACAGAGGTCAGCACTTCTTCGCCAAATTCATTTTCTTTTTTCTGCTCACGATATCGGGTGGGCTGAATAACAAGAGCATATTTTCCATCCAGCACAATCATCAGATGAGCATAGGGCTTGTGGGTTTTGCTTACCTCTACAATAGGTCCACGAATGGTAATATTAATCTTTCCTGTTCCAGCACTGGTGGGAGAGATTTTCATCCGCACAACACCACTGGGAGCGGTTCTAGCAGGAGTGGTTTTTGGTTTGGGTTTTGGCTTTTCCTTTGGCTTTGGCGGTGGCGTAGGTGCTGGTGGCGGTGTGGGTTTTGGTTTTTCTTTTGGCTTCTCAGTGATAATCGCCAAACCCGGCTTGGGCGCAGGCTTTGGCGTTTCAGGAACAGTTATTGGCTTGGGCTTTTCTTGAAGCTTTGGCTTTTCTTTTGGCTTCGGTATTTCTTTAGGTTTTGGGGGCGATGGCGCTGGTGCAATGGTTTCTGCTTCTTCTACTTTAGCAATCACTGTTTGTGCTGGCGCTGGCTTTGGCTGATAGGTAGACTTATAAAGCCTTGCATATAAAGCAGGCTTTAATTCTCCAAAAAATATAAACACAAAAATCACCAAAAGGCTTATTATAAAACTTATGCCTGCCCGTGATTCCTTATCCGATAAAGAAAAAAGCAAATATAATAAAAAAACCAAAAGACCAAATATGCCAAGATACATAAGCCAAGGGAAAAAAAGAGAAGAATTTGATGAAAGCTCCTCAAGGATTTGACTTATGCTGTTCATTTCTATTTTCTGCTCAGTCCATAATCTCCAAGATATTCACCAAGAGCAAAATACCGGTCTGCGCCTGGGACAAAGGCAATTAATTCAAGATTTTCCACCCCTAAAATTCCGTCTTTACCAAGTGCCTCTTCGTCCACCCAAATTGTTAAGACCTCTCCTAAAAATAAGGTATGACTACCAATGTTAAGGCTTTGGGCAACTTTGCATTCCAGATTAACAGGACATTCTTTAATTAAAGGCGCCTTAATGTGATTGGCAGGAAGAGGTGTGAAACCTGCTTCCTGAAATTTATCTATATCTTTTCCTGAGACCATTCCGCAAAAATCCACTTTTTCTAAAAGCTGTTTAGTGGGGATATTAATGGCAAACTCTTTAGTTTCTTCAATTATCTTGTGGGAGAATCTGCTTGGTCGCACGCCAATCCCAATAGTTGGAGGATTGCTGGCAACTACTCCGCACCAAGCGATAGTAATAATGTTTGATTTACCATCTTTGGACTGGCAGGAGACCAAAACCACAGGTAGGGGAAAAAGCCAACTATCTGGTTTAAGAGATTTTTTCATCAGATTTCTATTATAGCTTTTAGTAGAAAGAAAAGTCAATCAAAACTAATCAAAAATAAGCAAAGATTTATGGCAAAATTGTGGGCAGATAAGTTTTTGAGCTGGAAAGAAGAAAAGGCGGGTTCAGGCCGATGATACCTGAATGGTCCTGACCCGCCCTATGGATTTCTTGGGAAGAGTTATTTCCAAAACCCCTTGCTTAAAGCTGGCTGATATTTTCTCCTCATTTACTTCAGGCGGAAGTTTAATGCTTCGGTAATATTCTCCTTGCAGGCTCTCTTGGCTAATCCACTCCTCTCCTTTTGCCAAACGAAGAGGCACTTTTTTAGCAGTAATAACCAAGCGATGGTCTTTGAGCTCAAGGTTAATTGAGTTTTTATCTACTCTTGGCAGGTCAACATATAGTTTGAATTCATTATCAAGTTCTGCGAAATCCGCTTCAGGAATTAAGATGCTAGTGCCTTTTTCTGCTCTTTGAGAAAGAGCTTTTTTAAGTGAATCTACCCATCTCTCCGCTCTTTTTCGCAAGGAGCGAAGCGATTCTCTTTTTCTGCTTTTAGGTAGAGCTTTTTCTAAAAGCTCAGTAAAATCGTCAAATATTTCATTGATTTCCTTTTCCAGCTCTTTAAGCTCTTTATCATTTATCCAACGCTCTAGCAGGCTCATTTTTCCTCACCTCCTAAAGAGGTGTGGAAAATAAGGGGGAGCTTTGAAGCTCCCCCTTGCTGAGCCCAGATGAGTGGCTCAGCCAACTTTTACCTCTATCTGCTTGGGCTTGGCTTCTTCTTTCTTGGGCAAGGTTATCTTGAGCACGCCTTTTTCATATTTAGCAGTGGCTTTATCAGCATCTACATTGCTGGGCAGAGTAAAAGACCTGCTAAAACTACCATAGCTGGATTCAATAAGATGATAGTTTTCCTTTTTCTCTTCCCGCTCAAGTTTTTTCTCACCTTTGATGGTAAGCACATTATTTTCAACTTTCACTTCAATGTCTTTTTCGTTCATATCCGGTAGCTCACACTTCACAACAATTTCATTTTCATCTTCATAAATGTCCACCGCAGGCACAAAACCTCTCTCTCTTCTCACCGGTCTAAGCCAAGCTTCATCAAAGAGCCGATTTATTCTTTCCTGCAACAAATCCAGTTCCCTGAATGGGTCCCACCTAGCGAGTGTCATTTTCATCACCTCCTTTCTTTAAGATTTAGATTTTGGGTCTCAATGGACCTCTATCCTTACCTCTTTTGGTTTGGATGTTTCTTTAATGGGCAGAACAATTTCTAAAATTCCATCTTTGAATTTGGCTTCAATTTTTTCCGTATCAACATCCTCAGGCAGTTCAAATCTCCTTATAAATTCTCCATAGCAACGCTCCCTGCGGAGCCAGGTTACATCTTTTAATTCAGGCTCTTTTCTTCTGCCTTTGATGGTCAAGATGCGATTATCAATTTCCACATTTAAATCCTTTTCGCTTATTCCAGGAAGCTCAGCTACCAGCCGATAATGGTCTTTGGCTTTAAGAATATCCACCGCAGGATAAGCATATTCCTCAGGCTCAAACCAATCTTCAAACCAAGGCTTTGTAAACTCTTCAAAAAACCTGTCAATCTCACGCTCCCAATCTCTTATGGCTAATTCGGTCATTTTTATCACCTCCTTGTTAGATGATTTTTAATTCTCTTTGTCTGCCCACTAATTTAGTAATCATCGGGCTGGTAGCTGTCAAGGCTGTATGATGAGGTTTTGGCGGGTAATACAGGTAGGAATTTCTTATCCCTTTATTTCTTTCGGGCGCGCAGGCAGACAAAACCACCCTCTCCCCAGCCTGCCCGCGGTTTATCAGGCGCGGTCATTTTATCTTCAGGTTGAAAAAGCACCTGACGGAATTCAAACTCGCTGAAATTATTATCTTTAAGAAGCTCAACAACTTCAGGAACTGAATAAAATCGGGCATACTTATAAAATTTACTTTGGGACTTCTTTTTTTCATAAATCTTTCCCAGCCAGCTCTCTCGGTCAATAAAGCCAATGATAAGCCAAGCATAAGGCTTTAAGATTCTATAAATCTCCTTAAAAGCCTTCTCCGCATCAGATAAAAAGCAAAGGGTGGTGCTCAAAAGCACAAGTTCAAAGCTGGAGGATAGAAAAGGCAATTGTTCTGCTCGGGCTTTTGTCAAAAATTTGACTCGCCTGCTGGCAAGAGCGAGCATCTGGTTGCTCGGGTCTATTCCAAAATTAATGCCCAGGCTTTCGGCAAATCTACCGCTTCCCACTCCAATTTCAAGTGCGCTTTTCACTTGAGGAAGAAGCTCCCAAAAAGCATTAAGCTCTGATTGGAAAATTAACGGATGCTCATCATACCAGCGGTCATACTCAGCGCTGTAAATATCAAATGCGGTTGAATTGCTCATTTTATATTCTGCTGAAAAAAGTTGCTCAATAAAGATTTTCCCTGACCAGTTCCTCTACCCACTCAATTTCTTCTTGCAAGCCGAGTTCAAGTCTGCCTTTTGGAGCAAAGCCGAGCTCTTTTTTAGCTTTGGTTGTATCTGCCAGGGTATTTCGCACATCACCTTTTTCTGGAGGGAGAAAATTAATTTCAGTTTCCTTGCCCATAAGTTTAAAAATTAGCTTGATTGCATCAATAAGCTGGGTTTGATTTCCACCGCCAAGATTATAGGCTTGTCCTGCCCTGCCCCGCTCCATTGCCAGTATGGTTCCCTGAACAATGTCTTTGATATAGGTAAAATCTCTGCTCTGGCTACCGTCACCATAAACCTTAATGGGCTTTTTTAAAATCACTGCCTGAATAAAACGATGAAAAGCCATATCTGGTCTTTGCCTTGCGCCAAAAACCGTAAAATAGCGAAGTGAAACCACCTGCACTCCATAATTTTTATGATAAAGATTGCAAAGAGCTTCGCAGGCAAGCTTGCTCACTCCATAAGGAGATAATGGCTGTGCCTTCGCATTTTCAGG
Organism: uncultured bacterium; assembly: GCA_964592965.1. Classification (GTDB taxonomy): domain Bacteria; phylum RBG-13-61-14; class RBG-13-61-14; order RBG-13-61-14; family DRUE01; genus CAZKMM01. Next base: position 180 of record CAZQJX010000159.1, on the reverse strand, counting down.
AGTGGGATACAAATCAGTATCACCGTAAATTGAGCTTGAGCTGGCAAAAACCATTTTTATCTGGGGAAAATCTTTAAGTGCCTCTAAAAGCCTCTGCGTTGCTCTGATGTTATGATGAAGATAATGGTCAAAATCCCTTCCCCAGCTCGCCCTCACTCCTGCCTGGGCAGAAAGATGAAA
>CAZQJX010000158.1:0-4848 GCA_964592965.1 uncultured bacterium | reverse complement strand
TCATTCCAGATAATTTTGACTCAATTTCAATAATCAAGATTCAATTTGTGAACCAAAATTCATCGCTAGCGCGTTAAAAACACAATAAAAAATATAAAAATTTGCATAAAATTCGGCAAATTAGCCAGTTTTCTGGTCAAAAATGGTAAGCGGAAAAAACCGGCTTTTGGAAAGGAAAAAGACCGTCAACCGCCGTAAAGATTTTTCTTAATAAAATCAATATATTAGATGAAAAAGCCCGCTCTGGATGCCTGCCAAGCCCAAAATTAAAATCCAGCCCAAATTATGAAAATTTTTCATACCTAAAACATAAGCTGTGCCTAGCAAACAGGGACCTGAGGTCAATACCATACCAAACCACAAAAGCCTCGGAGATTCATAGCAAACCTGACCAGATATATCCAAAAGCAAAAGAAACCCCACCCAAGCTATGAAAAAGTAATCCGCCTGCTTCCTTTTTATCCCCTTTTTTATCTCATCAATCACTTTAACAGCAAACCCGAACATCAAGGGAACAGATAGCCAGAAAAGATATTCATACGGATTGAACAAAATCCACTTCCAGATATGAACCCTTCCAGAAGCAACATTGTTTAACCTCCAGCCCGCCCGATTTAACTTAAACATCTCTATGTATCCTATCCCCATCAGTTTTGAGAGCAAAACCAAACCTATCAATATACCCAGAGCCATCAAAAACCCTGACCAGTAAATCTTTTTCTCCTTTAAAATCTCCGCCAATTTCCTTTCATCTTCAGCCATTTGAGCAAAAAGCAGAAAATATGCGAGCGGAACGCTCACCCAAACACTGGGAGAAAGCCATACACCAGCACCAATAATCATTCCCACCGCAAACGCCCTTACATAAAACCACTTCTTTAAAAGGAAAAGATAAACTGAAAAAATAATAAATAACGCAAATAATTGGTCCGCAACCGGAGCTTTTAGCGAAAACATCGGCGTGCTCGCACCAACACACACTGCCAGCCAACAAAGCTCCTCTGAATAAAACCTTCGCAAAACCAACCAGCTAAAAACCAAAACCAGCGCACCGCAAACTAATATCATCAGAGCAATAAAAAAAGCTCCTGCCTGCTTTTTTGCTGGAATTTTAAAATGCACCTCCAGCTGGCTTATAACCTCTGGAGAAATCAGCCTTTTCCATACTTTCTGAGCAAGCTCCGAGCGCTCCGCCCACTGGTTTATTGCCCTGAAAAACTCAACCACAGCTACCGGGTGAGTACGGGTATGGGTGGAAAGCTTTGCTATGTCTTCTCTGAACACCCTAATCAGCTCGGTTTTATCTTTAAATCTCTGTGCATCTGTAAAATAACTGGTATGGTCTGCTACAAATACCTTTACCAAAAGCTCATACCTTCCAAAACGATTAATCTCACTGAAAACCAGTGGACTCAATATGCCCAGAATAAAAGCCAAAACCAAAATCAGCTCCGATTTATACCTAAACCCGGCTTTTAAAATCCAACTGCCCAGCCAATAAATTATGCTCACCAAAGCCAGCCAGACCAAAACCACCCACAAAAACGCTGACCTTTTCCCATGCCACAAAATCCGCCATTTATACTCTGAATTGTGGTTCCAATATTCAGGATGTAAATAAATAAAAAGATAAATCAAAAGGCAGGCGAAAACAAAAGAAAGCAAATAAAAAAATCTTTTCCTTCTTTTAATCACCGCAAACTCTCTCCTAAATCGCCAAAAAGGAATTGCAAGATGGCTAGGCTGGCAATAGCAGAGGTCTCTGTCCGCAAAATCCTTACGCCCAAAGAAACAGTCTTAAACCCTTTTCCTTTAAGCCAGCTAACCTCTTCCTCACTCAGCCCACCCTCAGGTCCATTAACCAAAAGCACAGAGCTTATCCTGCTCTTTTGAGGTAGCTTTAACCTTTTTCTATCTTCCTCAGAACCAACCTCTGGCAGAAAACCCTCTGAAATCTTTTCTTTCTCCTCTGCTTCTGATACAGACGCTTCCGATAAAGATTGAGCTTTTGCATCTTTTAGCTCTCCCGGCTCTGATGCTATTTCCCTGCCTGAGCCACCAACCAACCCTGTGCTCTCTCTATCCTCAGCTCGCCCCTCTGTTTTTAAACCTTCTTTTGTGGCTCGGTCTTGACTTTGTGCTTTTTCAGCCCTTTCCCGCTCTCCCGAGCCTTTTAGCAAGCTCCAAGCCAACTCCTTAAGCCCCAGCTCCTTCTCTCCCTCCCACAACGCAATCTTGAGCTCAACATCTCCATAGCGCTCAATTGCCCTTTTAAGCTCCACCGGCTCCCTTACCAACGGAACAACCCCCCGCCTGCACTGCTCACTAGCCCGCCTTGCCCGCTCCTGCCAACGCATCCATTTTTTCTGCGGAAGGTCCTCAAGCCTGTAAGAACGCTCCGTAAAAACAGGCTGAATCTCACTCACGCCCAGCTCAACCGCCTTCTCTATTATAAGCTCCATACGCTCCTTGTTCGGTATCGCCTGAATAAGCGCAAGAAAAAGCCCGCTCTCCGGCTCACCACGATGCTCCTCAAAAACCACCAGCCGAGCCCACCCACAACTAGCCCCTAAAACACGAGCACGAAACCATTTTCCACGCTCGTCCCGAACAGAAACAATCCTTCCCCTGCGCAAATCAAAATCAAAAAGCCAGCCCGCATCACCCCTTGATACCTCAATCTCATCTCCAAGCGAAATCACCCGCTTAATAAACCCTTCCATCAACCATCATTTTAGCAAAATCGCACCTCTTTTTGAAAAATAATAACAAAAACCTTCCAAATCCCGTGCCCGCAAACAAAAGACCAACAAATAAAAAATTAACCGGTGGCTCAATCAGACATATTGAATAGCGCTGAAAATAAAAATCCAACCCAGAATTCTCAAAGCCCCGCTTTCAAAATCTCCAAAATCTCTCCCTAAAATCTCCAATTCTAACAATCATTTAAATCCTGCTGATTCTTTAAATTTTTGCTGAAAAATCAGTGAGGTCGCGCGGGCTATTTAAACCCACCCAAACCAAAAGCAACCAAATGCCCAATTGAAAATGAAAATCTCCCTTTGATTAAAAATCACCCCGCCCGCTCAAAATACCAAAAATCCCTTTCTTTTCTAAATCTTAAATTTAAATTGATAAAAATTATAAATGGGAAATTGGGAACTCTATGCTCTATAAAACCCTACATTTTGATTATATAAAAATTTTATAACTAAATGTTGTTTTTTCTTGACATCTAAAAGAAAAAATGATAAAATTTTTAAAAATGACTCAAAAAGATAAATTTAAAAAATTCTTTGAGCAAAATTTTAAATTTGACCCGCTGTACTTCCCTGCCCTTATTAAGCTCGGTGCCGAACTTTCTGGCAGTAATGACCAAAAACTTGATGAAATCCTTGAAGATACCCTGAGCGAATTCAGCCTGAGCAAAGAGGATTTAGAAAGCTTTATTAAAAAGCACAAAGACGAGCTTATTAAAGAAGCCAAAAGATTAGTAGCATAACTATTTTCCAAACTTTTCAGAGGCTCGGAAAGAAAAAATCACAGCTCTTTGAAATCAGGTTAAACAAAAAATTTAAAGATTCTAAAAGTGGCTGGAAACTGCTAAAAATTCCTGAAAACATTAAATCAAACTGCTGATTATTCAAGGGTTAAAGATGAGTTTTTGCTAACTTTTAAAATAAGGGAGCAGGCTTTGGTTTTTTTATTTTCTAGCTGGTTGGAAAGGCATATTAATCAATTTTGGTGCTGAAAAGGATTTAGCAAGAGAATTTTTGGTTTGGTGGCTCAGAGAAGAAAACTGTTTGCGAGAGGTTTATATTCGTTTTTAAAAATAATCAATTACCGAGCAAGAAAAGAGCTCATTTGCGAGGGGCGGGCTTGAGGCAGAGGCTGGAGCTTGCCAGGGTTCGGAGCTGAGCTGGAAGCGGAGCCGACCCTTCCCACCCCTGGCAAATGGGCTTTTTAACGCTGTTTTAGCAAGGTTCTGATAATTTGGCTCCGATAGATTGAAGCGGTTTCTAATTAGGATGCACCAATTATTTTCGTGCTGGTTTTGCCAAAGGCTGGTGATTTCAGAATGAAGCACTGTCCGTATATTGTTTTGGGTCAGCTAGGCTAAATTTGCAACTGATTTTTGGCTGTGATGATAAGAAGCGTTTAAGCAATCAATTCTAAATATCCTGCAACATTAGCTTTTGCTTTTAAAAACTATCAAGACCTTAAAAGACTATATTTCCGCAGGCAAACCAGTATGCAGAGCTCGTAGGCTATTAAAAGCTGAACGGGTTGTGAAAAAGCCGTTTTTTTCAATTTTTAACAGAGCTCAGCCAGTCCAAAATCAGATGTGATAAACAACCGAAAGCCCGCCCAGCTTTAAGCCATCTCCTTTCAGCCAGAAATCTGTCAAGCCAAATCCCCAACCAGAGAGCAAAAACAGGGCTGTGAAAAAATCCCCAATGATTGGGACGGAGCGGTGGCTCACGCCAGTCGGGTATTTGCTCCCCAGAACCGCTCCTGTTAAAAACAGAACTTTTTCCACGCCACGCAATCCAGCAACACGGCAAAAAGCCAAGGCACTGCTCCGTGCAAATCTAATGTGTTTCTCTCTTCTTAGTATAATCTATTACCTTCTTCTATTAAAATTCTATTTTTAAATACACTATAGCCTAATGTATACTTTGGGGAAGGCTTTTTGAAAAGTAAAAATGTATGTCTGCTTCTGTGGGTTTATCTGCTAGCTTTCTACAAAACTTCAATCAGCGGGGACTTTGTTGTAAACCTGCCAAATTTTATCTTATTGCTTTTTGCAAAATTTATCTTAATAGATAATCTATTTTTGATGAAGGT
>CAZQJX010000157.1:0-4851 GCA_964592965.1 uncultured bacterium | reverse complement strand
GGTGCGACTTGTTCAGGCGCTGTTCGGAAGCCTTACCTGTCCATTTGTTTACCTCATCTGCCGAAAATTAAATTTGAAAATAAATTCTTGTATAGTTGCAGGTATTTTAACTGCATTTTATCCCCTGCTTATTTTCTTTGACCTTGAGTTTTTAATTCCTGTTCTTATCATTCCTCTTGACTTGCTTTTAATTCTTATTCTTTTAAAGCTTGGCTCATCCAAAAAAATTTTTTGGGGAGCTTTGGCAGGGCTGATTTTGGGTCTGAGTGCTATTGCCCGCCCGAATATTTTAATTATCATTCCGCTGATTTTGTTCTGGAGCATTAGAAGATTTAAAGAGAAAAGGGCAAAGTGGCTTTTTAAGCTATGGTGCTGGATGGTGGTGGGAATAAGCATTGCTATTATGCCTGTTTTTCTCCGCAATTTGATTATTGGTGGTGAACCAGTATTGATTTGCACGCAGGGTGGCATTAACTTTTGGATAGGAAACAATTCGCTCAGTGATGGAAAAACCTCTCTGGCACCAGGTCCTCAGCGTGGATACGGAAAATATATTGATAATGTCTGGCTTAATTCCAAGCTGGTGGCGGAAAAAGCTCTTGGGAAAAAACTGAAAGAAGCTCAGGTAAGCAGGTTCTGGTGGAGAAAGGGACTGCGTTATTGGAAAGAAGAGCCATTTGGGGCACTCGGGCTTTTCCTCAAAAAATGGTATTTCCTTATAAATGGCGAGGAGATTGCCAGCAATCAGGATTACTATTATTTTCGCAAGGAAGGTTTTTTGCTCCGTGTGCTTTTGTGGAAGTTTGGGATTAAATTCCCTTTTGGTCTTCTTTTGCCCTTTGCTTTTGCAGGGCTTTTCTGGTTAGGAAAAAGACTTAAGGAAAATCCTGATTTATGGCTTATCGTAGGATTTGTCTTGTTTTATGGACTTAGTGTGGTGATGTTTTTTGTTAATGCCCGCTTTCGCCTGCCCTTGATTCCGTTTTTGATTATTCTTGCTATAGCAGGTGGAGAGGAGCTTTTCAAGCTTATAAGAGTAAGGGAAATAAAAAGGGTGATTTTAGGTGCATTTGTTTTTGCCTTGTTCTTATTCATTTCAAACAGCAATTATTTTGCTGTGAACAATTATGACCGCTTCAGAAACTGGGTTAGAGAGGGAAATTATTATTTTGAGCAAGGCGATTTAAAGAGGGCTTTTCAGAGCTACAGGAAAGCATTAGAATTAAATCCAAAAAGTGTTGAAGCTTATGCTGGATTAGGTAATATCGCGCTCAAGCGAGCCAAGCCAACTATTGCTTTACGCTTTTATTTAAAAGCCCTTGAGATTGAGCCAGAAAATGCCCAGCTACACTATAATATTGGCATTTGCTATGAGCTTTTGCAAGATAAGGAAAGGGCAAGAAAAAGCTTTGAGCAAGCGCTTCAAATCTGGCCAGATTATAAAAAAGCAAAGGAGCATTTGAAATGGCTAAATCAAAGTCAATAATTCAACGACGAAAAACCAAGGTGATAGAAATCGGTGGTGTAAAAATCGGTGGAGATAATCCGATTGTGGTTCAATCTATGACTAACACCATAACTTCCAATTTAAAAGCCACTCTTGCTCAAATCAGGCGTTTGAAAAAGGTAGGGTGTGAGCTGGTAAGGGTGGCTGTGAATGATAAAGATGCGCTTTTAGCTTTAAAGGAGCTGGTCAAAAGGTCGCCTCTCCCTGTTATCGCAGATATCCAGTTTGACTGGAAGCTGGCGGTTGGAGCAATAGAAGCTGGTGTCGCAGGGCTTCGGCTTAATCCCGGAAATCTCAGAAAAAAAGAGCACATAAAAACAGTGGCAAAACTTGCTTTTGAGAGAAAAATTCCCATTCGGGTAGGTGTAAACGCAGGCTCTCTTGACAAAGAGCTGGCAAGAAAATACGGCACAGGAGCAAAAGCTATGGTAGAAAGCGCTCTTCGTGAGATAAAACTTCTGGAAGATGAGGGATTTGACCTCATTAAAGTTTCGCTTAAATCAAGCGATGTTTCCCAGACGGTTCTAGCTTATGAAATGCTGGCGGAAAAGGTTGAGTATCCTTTTCATCTGGGGATTACAGAGGCAGGAACGATTTTGCGAGGGTCGGTAATTTCCGCGCTTGGCATAGGTATTCTTCTCTGGAAGGGAATTGGAGATACAATCCGTGTATCGCTTTCTGCACCACCAGAGGAAGAGATAAGGGTTGCTTGGATGATTCTTTCCGGGCTGGGACTCCGCCAGCGTGGAGTTAGGGTTATTGCCTGTCCCACCTGTGCCCGAGCAGAATTTGATGTGATAAAAACCGCTCAAAAACTGGAGCAAGCACTTGCTGATATAGAAAAGCCTCTAACAATTGCTGTGATGGGATGCATTGTTAATGGACCTGGAGAGGCAAGGCTTTCGGACATCGGCGCGGTAGGAACACCAAAAGGCATTCAGATTTATTTAAAAGGAAAGAAGCTTTCTTTGGTCAAGCAAAAAGAAGCGCTTTCCACTTTAATCAATCTTGCTCGCAAGCTGGAAAGCAAATGATTAATTTGTTTTTTAACGAATTGATTTCATTTTAGTTTGGAGCAAGACCAGCTTAGCCTTTGATTATACTTTCGCTCAAATAGTCATAAAACCTAAGGCTATCTTTTACCATATTGACAAAGACATATCTAAAAGGCTCTGGTGGGATTATTCCAACAGGTCTGTTGACAAAAAGTAAGTTAGTCAATTCGCTTGTTTGCTCAAACAAAAGGTCGTGAATGATTAGTCCTGCACTAGTAGAGAGCGCAACTCCGTGCCCGCAATAACCCATACCATAGACTATGTTCTTATGATTTTGAAAATATCCAAATCTGGGCACGAAGAATAAGGTTATTGCCACAGGTCCGCCCCAGCGGTGGGTGATTTTGACATCTTTTAGATAAGGAAACATTCCGGTCATATCATTCCAGAGTCCTTGAAAGATTTTTTCGTGCCTATCCCTTCCTTCAAGGCGATTGCCAAAATAATAAGGAGCATCTCTTCCGCCAAAAAGCAGGCGATTATCTTTGGTCAGTCTGAGATAATGCACAAGTTGTCTTTTATCTTCAATGCCTTCTCTCCTTACCCAGCCCAGCTCTTGATAGTGCTTATCATCCAAGGGCTCGGTGAGGATGATATAGGTAAACATCGGCACATAAAAGTTTCGGTTAACACGCAGTCTCACTGTAAAAGCATTAGTAGCAACAACCAGATAGTTGCATTTGATGCGCCCATTTGGGGTGTGGACAATTATTTCCTTTCCTGGGTCAAATTTTTGGCAGGGGGTATGCTCATAAACCTTAACCCCCATTCTTTCCACAACCTTTTTCATACCTCTAGCAAGCTTGGCAGGATTGAGAATGGCGCATTCTGGCTCATAAAGAGCGCCAATGTGCCAAGCAGAATTAAGTCTATCTTTAAGCTGAGCTTTATCTAAAAGCTGAACATCACCGGCTCCTACACGCTGAAAGTTTTTATAATCTGTCTCCAGCGCTTTCATCTGGCGAGAGGTTCTTGCCAGCACTAGCAGTCCATTATATTCAAGGTCGCAATCAATGTTTTCATTTTCCACCAGCTCCTTTGTTCTTCGCACGCAAGAAAGCATAAAATGATGGGCGGGCTTTGCCCTCTCCACCCCAAATGCCCAGACCAGATAGCTGATATTCCATCCCAAAAGAGGCATACTAAACCCACCGTTCCTTCCGCTGGCACCATAGCCAACAACCTCTGCTTCAATCAAAGCGATATCCAGCTCGGGCTTTTTCTTCTTGATGTAATAAGCACTGCTCAAGCCTGTGAATCCACCGCCGATTATGCAGATGTCTGTTTCAAGGTCTTCGCTAAGAGGAGAGTTGGGCTGATAGTCATCTGCTCCAAGCCAATAGCTTTTATCACGCCATTCCCTCATTTTCGCCTCCTTTTCTCTTTTGATGTTTTCTCTTTTATCTGGCGTTGATATTCATAACAAATTAGAGCACAAGCTACCGAAGCATTCAAGCTGGCAATTTTGCCGAAAAGAGGAATGCTTATTTGAAAATCACAATGCTGGGCAACTCCAGCACGAATTCCCCTTCCTTCCGAACCTATGACAATTCCGCTTTTGGCAGAAAATTCTACCTGCCCCAGCTTCTCTCCTGCTTGCGGAAAGGCTCCGTAAATCCAAAATCCTGCTTCTTTTGCCTTTTCAATTGCCCTTGCCAAATTGGTAACAATTGAGTGAGGAACCCACTCCACCGCTCCCGCGCTGGCTTTTGCTACCGCAGGAGTAATACGGGCGCTTTTATGTTTGGGAAGAACCACTCCAAGCGCACCTAAGCACTCAGCGGTGCGAATTATGGCGCCCAGATTTTGTGGGTCTTCTATTTGGTCTAAGAAAATAATGAGTGCGGTGGGATTTTCTTTAGCTTTTTCCAAAAGGTCTTCAAAAAGCACAGGCTCGGGAAGAGGGGCGCGGGCAATGATGCCCTGATGCTCTTTTGTTCCTGCCAGTCGGTCAAGCTCTGGGCGCGAGGCAAAGCGAACCTTTATATCAACACCTTTGCTGAGCTCAAAAATCTCTTCCAAAATCTCATCTCTTCTTGAGATAAGAATTTCTTTGACCTGTTCGGGCCGGTGTTTTACGAGCTCACGAACAGGATTAAGACCATATATAAAAGTCATTTGCGGGCGGAGGTTATTTCTTCCAAAATTTCTTGCGCAGTTTTTATCGGGTCTTTTGACTGCCGGATGGGTCTTCCGATTATTAAATAATCCGCTCCTGCTTGTATCGCTTCTCTTGGGGTCATAATTCGCTTTTGGTCTTCTCCTTCTGCTGGCTTTAAGCGGATGCCA
>CAZQJX010000156.1:0-4876 GCA_964592965.1 uncultured bacterium | reverse complement strand
ATTCACAGAGAAAAAGAACACCTCTTTCTCTTGCCATCTCAACTGACAATGGCAAGAGCTGGAAAAAGGTTTATGATATTGAAACTGAAAAAGGCGAATTCTCTTATCCCAGCCTTGCCCAAGCTCCAGATGGAAAAATCTGGATGACCTATACTTGGAAGAGAAAGTCAATTGGCTGGATAAGATTTGAGCGAGAGTGGCTTTTAAACAAGCTAAATAACCTCACCGAGTAAGAAAAAAATCAGACGAGGTCTGCTTGACTTTTGGCTAAAAGCTGTTATCTTATGCCAAAAACTGCGAGAGGGTTTGGAGATGATTCCGGGACTTTTGGGGAAAAAGCTGGGAATGAGCACGGTGTTTGATGAGGAGGGAAACGCTATTCCTGTAACTCTTCTTGAGGTGGGTCCCTGCGTGATTACGCAGGTAAAGACTATGGAGCGAGATGGATACTGGGCGGTTCAGCTCGGATTTGATGAGAAAAAGCCCAAGCGAACAACCAAACCTCTGCTCGGACATTTTCAAAAAGCAGGCACAACTCCCAAGCGGTTTGTTAAAGAGATTCGGCTGAAAGAGGAGCCAAGCGAAGATATTAAACCCGGTCGGGTAATAAAACTTGAAGAGGTTTTTCAACCTGGCGATTTTGTGGACATAACCGGCTGGACAAAAGGAAGAGGATTTCAGGGCGTGGTGAAGCGCTGGGGATTTGCAGGTGCACCAGCAGGACACGGCACCCACGAGTATTTCCGTCATCCGGGTTCTATTGGTGCCAGCACTTTTCCAGGAAGGGTTTTTAAAGGCAAAAAGATGCCCGGACATTATGGAGTAGAGAGAGTAACGGTTCAAAATCTTAAAGTAATTGAGGTTCGTGGAGAGGAAAATTTGCTTGTGGTCAAAGGCTCGGTGCCTGGACCAAAAGGCGGATACCTTATAATTAAACAAGCGGTTAAAAAGCCCAGACCTGTAGAAAAAACCGCACAGGCTCAGGCGCAGTAATCCGCATTGGTAAAAGTCATTGCCACAAAAATCCCTGAATATGACCTCAAAAAAATCCGCAATTTTTTAGAGCAGGCTTTTTCGCTTATCCCTGATAAAAAGAAAATTCGCCCAGGGGAAAGAGTCTTAATCAAGCCCAATTTTCTCTGGCCCAAGCCTGTTGAAAGCGCGGTTTGCACTCATCCTGCGATTATTTTAGAGACCTGCAAGTTCATTATAGATTTGGGGGCAAAGCCTGTTATTGGCGATAGCCCTTCTCGTGGCTCTGCCAAGCTGGTAGCAGAAAAAATTGGACTTACTCCATTGGCTAAAAGGATTGGTGCTGAAATTATTAATTTTGCCAGCAAAAAGCGGGTGGAGATAAAAAATCACCTTTATTTTCCCTATCTTGACCTTTCTCAAGAGGCGCTTGAGTTTGATAAAATAATCAACCTTGCCAAATTCAAAACCCACGCCTTTTTGCTCCTTACCTTGGCGGTGAAAAATCTTTTTGGTTTGGTTCCCGGAAGCAGGAAGCCAAAATATCATCTGGAATGCGCTCATAAGCCGAGATTATTTGCTTTGCTCCTACTTGAAATTTACCGCTTTTTCTCTCCCTGCCTTTCAATTATTGACGGAATTGTGGCAATGCAAGGAAATGGTCCGAACAATGGCGAGCCGAGAAAGCTGGGAATTTTACTTGCTAGCACTGATGCGATTGCGTTGGATAGAATTGGAGGAGAGCTGGTGTATCTGCCTTTTGAGCACAACTTAACAGCATTTTTAGGCACTGAATACGGAGTTGGCATTGGAAAATTGCAAGAGATTGAGCTTGAAGGAATAAAGCTGGAAGATGTAAGGGTAAAAGATTTTATCTTTCCTCATCCAGGTGCGCCAGAGCCTGAAAAAATCCCACGACTGGTAAGATGGTTTTTTAAAGAACAGGCTAATTGGAGACCTGTTTTTGACCATCAAAAATGCACGCTTTGTGGCGCGTGTGTTGAAATCTGTCCTGCAGGTGCGCTCGCTTTTGCCACAAATAAAAAATCTCCAGCTAAAAAAATAATCTCCATTGACCGAAAAAAATGCATCAACTGCTTTTGTTGTCAGGAAGTTTGCCCAAGTGGTGCCATTCGTTCGGAAAGAGGCAGAGTTGCCAAGCTACTTATGCGGTGAATTAACCGGAAGCCTGCCAATTGAGTAATACTCAAAACCAAGCTCTTTCATCTTTTTGGGGTCATAAAGGTTTCTGCCGTCAAAAATTACCGGCTCGCTAAGAAGGGATTTTATTCGTTCAAAATTGGGTCTTCTGAACTCTTGCCATTCTGTTACAATAACCAGTCCATTTGCTCCTGTCAGCGTTTGATAGGGATTTTCACCATATTCAATATGATTGCCGAAAATCTTTTTGGCATTATCCATTGCCACTGGGTCATAAGCACGCACATTTGCTCCAAGAGAGAGTATGCCTTTGATAATTTCTATTGATGGCGCCTCTCGCATATCATCGGTTCTGGGTTTGAAGCTAAGACCCCATATCGCAAACAAAAGCCCCTTAACACGCTCTCCATAATGCTCCTTAATTCTCTCCACCAGCCTGCGCTTCTGGTTGATATTTACTTCTTGAACCGCTTTTAAAATCCTCGCTTCAAATCCCTGCTTTTGTGCGGTTTTAATTAGCGCATCAACATCTTTGGGAAAACAGCTTCCGCCATAACCCACTCCTGGGAAAAGGAACTGAAAGCCAATTCTTCGGTCAAAGCCAATGCCTCTTCTCACCGCATCAATATCAGCGCCCACCCGCTCGCAGATGTTCGCCATCTCATTGATAAAGCTGATTTTGGTGGCAAGCATTGCATTGGCTGCGTATTTGGTCATCTCCGCGCTTCGCCGGTCCATACGAATGATGGGATTTTCTGTTCTGACAAATGGCTCATAAATCTGCTTCATTACCTCAAAAGCACGGTCTGAGCTGGTGCCGATTACTACACGGTCAGGCTTCATAAAATCTTCTACCGCAGCTCCTTCCTTCATAAATTCCGGATTGCTCACCACATCAAAATCATCGCTTTTGCTTTCTTCCTTGATAATTTTCTCAATTTCGTCACCAGTTCCAACCGGAACCGTGCTTTTGGTAACGATAATTTTATAGCCGTTTAAATTCTTTCCGATTCTGCGTGCCACATCAAAAACAGCGCTCAGGTCTGCCGAGCCATCAGGAAGAGGTGGAGTGCCCACAGCAATAAAAATCACTTCTGAAGAGCGAATTGCCTCGTCAAGGTCAGTTGTAAAATGAAGCCTTCCTTCTTTAACATTGCGCTCAATCAGCTCTTCCAGACCGGGCTCATAAATCGGTATCTTGCCCTGATTGAGCAAATTGATTTTTTCTTCATCAACATCTGCGCAGATAACATCATTTCCGCTCTCTGCCAGACAGGTGCCTGCTACCAAGCCCACATAGCCCACGCCAATCACGCAGATGTTCACTTCTTACTACCCCCTTTCCTGAAATATCTCTGAAAGCTCATCAATCACCCTTTTAGAATCAAAGCCAAAATATAAAATGGCGCTTAAAATCTCAGTGGCTTTTCTCCAGTCTCTGTGCCGAAGTGAATACCGCAGGCTTTGAAAAAGCTCCCGAAATGAATCCTCCAAAAGCCCCATCTGAGCGTATGCAATTCCGAGGTCATAACGGGTTTGATAATCATCAGGAGCGATAACCTGCTCCACTCCTTTTTTGAACTCTTCAAAAACCTCTTCAAAGCTGGGCGCGCCTGGAGCTTCTTCAAACTTAACTTTCATCAAAAGTTGATATTTTTCGGTAAGCTCGCCCAGGTCAAGATTGGTGATGATTCTGCGGAAGCTGTCTGAAACCACTCGCTCAATCTCCTGACGGAGCTTTCTTGACTCTTCAACCTCTCCCTTATGAAGACGAGCATTGTATTCCTCAATGCACTCGTTGCAGATATAAACCACAGGACCGGGAAAAAGCTCTCTTATCTCTCCCAAGCCCCTTCCGCAAAAAATGCAAACCTTTTTCATTGCCTACTCCTTTGTTAATCTTTATAAAGCCCGAGCAAAGTTAAATAATCCTTGAGCGCGGATTGATGATGCCTTATGTCAATTCCAAGCGCCTGTTCAATTTTTTTTGTGCTTAAAGCTGAATTTTTTGGTCTGCGGGCAGGTAAACCAAATTCTTCTGCTTTAATAGGAATTAACCTTGGACCATCTCCAATCAACTCAAAAACCTCTCCTGCCAGCTCAAACCAGCTTACTATCCCCTTATTAGCAAAATGATATATTCCTTTTAAGCCCCTCTCAACCAAAAGCCTAATTGCTCGCGCCAAATCAGGAGCATAAGTTGGTCTTCCCCTCTCATCTGAAACTATCTTCAACTCAACTGCACCTTCTTGCCAGCGCTTGAGAATCTTTTGAATAAAATTCTCACCGCCCCTACCAAAAAGCCAGCTCGTGCGAATAATAAGCCATTTTCCTGAAAACTTCATTACCGCCCGCTCACCTTCAAGCTTGCTTTTTCCATAAATGTTCAGAGGAGCTGGCTCATCTTCTTCAAGATATTCTCCAAGCTTCTTACCAGAAAAAACATAATCAGTTGAAATCTGAACCATAAGCGCACCCACTTTATTTGATGCTTTTGCCAGATTTTCCGCTCCCCGAGCATTAACCTCAAAAGCAAGCTTTTGGTGGCGCTCGCAATCATCTACGCGAGTAAAACCCGCGCAGTTAATTACTGCTTCGGGCGAAATTTGCTGAACATAATCTAGCATCTTATTTTCATCTGTTATATCCAGCTCAGAATGACTTGGCGCAAAGACCTTATGCCCTGCTTGGTTTAACTCCTTAAAAACTTCACTTCCCAAAAGCCCGCTCGCACCTAAAAGAA
>CAZQJX010000155.1:0-4888 GCA_964592965.1 uncultured bacterium | reverse complement strand
GGCAAAACAAGGGCATTGGCAAAAGGAGCGCTGAGGAGCAAAAAGAGGTTTTTAGGAATTCTTTTAGAGTTAAATGAGCTTCTTATTGAGCTTGAGCCTAGTAAAAGCCAAGAATTTCCCTTTCGGCTTCAAGTGGCAGACCTGATTAAAAGCAGATGGAGAATTTCAAAAGAGCCGGCAAAACTAGCAGGCGCAAGTGTGCTTGCAGAAATTATTGAATCATCTATGCAGGAGCTCGTGCCAGATGAGGAGCTTTATTCAATTTTGAATCTAGCAATTGAGCAGATTCTTGCGTCTAAAAATTTCTATCCTTATTTTTTCAATTCTCTTTTTAGGATTTTTTCGCATTTAGGCTTAAAGCCATCTCTTTATATCTGCGTGAATTGTGAAAGGAGAATTTCAGACAGAGAAAAGAATTTTTATTTTGATATAGCCAAAGGCGGGCTTATTTGCGAGAAATGCGCAGACAGTAGCAGGAGAAAAATTCCCCTAGATAAATCGCTAGTTAAAAGCCTGCGTGCGCTTGACAGATTTCCTATATCAAAAGCTGAGCGGATTAAATTTTTAACCGCTGATTTAAAAACCGCTCTTGAGATTTTTCAGCAATTTTCTGCTTGGCACCTTCCCCGACCTGTAAAAAGCTTTGAGGTTCTAAAAGCACTGATTTTTGAAAAAACAAATTAATGCCCGCTTAATAATTGAATTAGCTCCAGCTATCAATAGGCAATTTTCCAGTGAGTATAAATAATCTGAATAGGCTCAAGCTCGTCTAAACCATCACCATCTAAGTCGTTTTCCTGAAATAGCATCTCTCTATAATCAAGGCTAATCCAGAGGTTATTAATAGGATGCCAGCAGATTCCAGCCATCCACATTGTCTGCGCATCATTATCATAGTCAGAGTCAAAGTTGGGGTCATAAAAATCATATCTTGCGAACAGGTTGAGCTTTAATGGAAGGAGGGCATTAAAATACACTGCCCATCCGCCGTAATTTATATCTTTATATTTGCTCAGGAACATATCTGGAGGGGCACTGCTTTTTATCGCATCTAAAGCTCCGTCTGGCAGTCTGCTGTTGATTAAAGGATATTCTCCCGCAGGCAGAGTGTAAATTCCTTGAAGATATTCTCCTGCCAGATGAATTCTCCAAAAATCAATACCCAACCCTGCCATAATCACATCGTCTTTAAATTTATCGCTGTTGTTCCAGCGATGAGTGGAATATCCTATGCTGGGAAGAATCTCAAACCTATCTTTTGAGCCAATGCAAAAGCTAACTCTACCCACATATTCTTTAAATCGGTCTTGCTCTATGCCTTTGTATCCCTCGCCATTGAGCACAGCAAGATGATAGTTAATTCTTCCATCCCAGAGCTCGCCGAGAATTCCCAGACCAAAGTCAGCAGTGGAAAAGATTTTCCAGTAGCTGAAAAATGGCTTGTCTATCATTCGGTAGCGCCAGTAGTTTTGCTCAATAAAAGAGCCCCAGGGCGGAGTCTGAAGCCCAAAGCGGATTTTTGCCTGTGGAATTAAATCTCTCACTTCAACATAAGCATATTTGGCATAGAGTTTTTTAAATCCATCTTGGTCAGTGGCGACATCAGTTGTAATGCGCACGCTGACATTATCAGTAAGATTTGCTTTAAAATTTAAATATGCCCGGGTAAGTTCAAATGCGCTGTATGAGCTGGTGCCGGCTGTCTCAAAATCAGTGCCGGTATTCTCAACTTCATACCTTCCGTGCTCATTGAGATACTGCTCAAAATGAATTAGCGCATAGCCAGATACATTCACAGAATCAATTGCTCGGCTGGAAAATCCTATTAATGACAAAAGCAAAACATAAATCAACTTCCTCATAATCCCGCCCCCTGAAAACTCGTAGTTAAAATTTAATAAAACCCGCTTCAGCCAAAATTTTCTTTGCTTTCTGGCAAAAGAAATTTAGTAAAGAAAACAATCTTGCTGAAAATTATTTGCTCTTTCCTTAAAAAAGTCAAACTATAATAGTTGCTGGTGCGTTAGTTAGATGCTAATTTAAAAAAAATGAAAGGCAGGTATAAATATCTTTTTGGACCTGTCCCAAGTAGGCGACTGGGAAAATCTCTGGGAATTGATTTAATCCCTTACAAGACCTGCTCTTACAACTGCATCTACTGTCAGCTTGGTTCAACTACTCATCAGACCACAGAGCGCAAAGAATATGTTCCCACAGATGAAGTAATCAAAGAGCTTGAGCAAAAGCTTGCGGAAAATGTCAGTATAGATTTTCTCACTTTTTCTGGCTCAGGCGAGCCAACGCTCCATTCTGATATTGGAAAAATTATCCGCAGGCTTAAAGAAATAACCTCCCTGCCTGTGGCGGTTTTAACCAATGGCTCTCTGCTCTTCCAAAAAAAGGTGAGAGAAGACCTGCTCGGTGCAGATGTGATTCTTCCCACTCTCTCCAGCGTAAATCCTGAAAGCTTCAAGCGCATTCACCGACCTCATCCCAGCTTAAATTTAGAAGAAATTATTCAGGGAATAATAGACCTTCGCAAGGAATTTAAAGGTGAAATCTGGCTGGAAGTGTTTTTGGTTCAGGGAATAAACGATTCTGAAGAAGAAATGCAGGCGCTTAAAAAAGTTATTGAAAAAATTGCTCCGGAAAAAATCCAGCTTAACACTTCAGTGCGCATACCCGCAGAAGAATATTCCCTTACGGTTCCTGATGAGCGGATGGAGAAGCTGGCAGAGATTTTAGGAGAGCAGGCAGAGGTCATCTCGGATTTTGATAAAGCTGAAATAGAAGAGCAAAAGGCAGGAAGGGAAGAAATTTTAGCCTATCTTGCCCGGCGTCCGGGCACGCTTAAAGATATTGCTCAGGGACTGGGAATTCATCCTGACCAAGTGATGAAATACATTAATCAACTACTTGCCCAGAAAAAAATTTCCGCACGAAACTGGCAAGGAAAGATTGAATATTTTGTTCCCACTAAATAATTAAAACTCGCTTGGAAGCCAAGCCCAGAAAATCGCCTTTAGCTTTGCTTTTGCGATTTGCTTTTTATTCAGCCTTACATATTGATTAAGCCCAACCAAAATCGCCTTTTGCTCGCCCTGCTCAGCGGGCTTTAAGATTAAATAACGAGGGCGCTCTACATCTGGCACAACTATCTGAAAGAAATACGGGTCAGTGGTGCTGGCGGGAACAAGCGGATATTTCTTTCCCAGACGAAGGCTTTTAAGCAAAAGCTCATCATCTTTAACCTTAATCTGATACGCTCCCAGCGTTGCCATATTGAATCTAAAGTCAGAAAGGAATTCTGGCTCAGGGGAGCCGTAGTATCCTTCAAATTCTTTTGCCAGTTTTTTGTTCACCTTTTTTGGAGAGGGAAAGGCTCCGGGCTTTATTCCCAGAAGGATTTTTACAATCCCTGCGCTGATTTCATAAGGAGCTTTGTTCATTATATTAGCGAGCACAACCACTCCCATTCCCAGCTCAGGAGAGAAATAAATCTGCGAGCCAAATCCAGGAACCGCTCCGCCGTGTCCGTAAAAATTTCTGCGGTAAAAATTGGTGATGAAAAAGCAGATGCCAATTCCGCCTAGGCGCTCATCAAGCTGGCGGTGGGGAGTGAGCATCAGCTTTAGAGTTTTTGGCTTGAGAATCTCTCCAGCCTCTCCCTTCCCACCGTTAAGTAAAGCCTTTAAATAACGGGCTAAATCTGGCACACAGGAAAGCATACCACCTGCAGGCGGTATGGCGGTTCTGAAGAAATGGGAAGGAGAAAAGCGCCTCAAAGCGCTTTGATAATGGTATCCCTGAGCAAGATGAGAGAGCATTCTCTCTGACTCTTCAAAACTGCTCAGCTCAAAACCAAGCGGAGTGAATATGTGCCTTTGCATATAATCTGCAAACCGCTCTCCGCTGATTTTCTCAAGGAGCAAGCCTAAGCCTGCGTAGCAGTAATTGCAATAGGCAAATTTAACACCTGGGCATACCCCGGGGCGAATCCCATCTGCTAAAACCTCCTCAAGAGGCGGTCTGGGCTTTTTGTCAGGAACAAAAATTGTTTTAATCGGATGCCGAAGCTGGCGCCAGCTCATAAGCTCGCCTGCGCCAGAAGTATGAGTAAACAAATCAATAAATGTCACTTCAGGGCAGGTTGATTTTCTCGGCTTGACCAGCTCAAATCCTGCATACCTGTTCACTGGGTCATCTAGCTTAAATTTCCCTTGCTCCCACTGTTGCATTAATCCAATGGCAGTGAAGGTTTTAGAAATAGAGCCAATGCAAAAAACCGTATCCTTTTTTATGGGCTTTTTGTTCTTAATATCTGCCCAGCCAAAATACCCCTGATATATCAAGCCGTCTTTGGCGCTGACAATTCCAAGCGCAAGCCCCGGGCAGTGCCAGCTTTGCATTTTTTCTTTAACATAGCTTTCTATCTTTTCTGCAAGCTCAGGGCTCAAACCTTGATTTATAGTCTTTTGCGGAAAATAAACCTCTTTAGCTAAAGCCAGCCCAGAGACCAAAACCAGAGCAAAAAGCCAAAGCCTTTTCCTTGCCATCTTTTTGCTCCTTTTTTGCTAAACTATTTGGTGTGCAGAAAAATTTTTATTTATCTGGGAAAAATCTTTTTTGCGAAAGCACTTTGGGAAACTGGTTGAGCAAGACTCCCTGAAACATCAGCCTTGCTCTTGTTTTAATTCTTCGCAGAGGAGTTTCTCCCACCGCCATCTGAACAAGCTCCAAAAGATGATAAATCTCTGGCGCAAGCGGAAAGAATATTCTTCCCACACTGAGCATCTGAAGGCATCCTGCGCAATAAACGCAGAGAATATCTGAGGCTGTTTTTTTCGCTTCCCAAAGCCTTTTTAAAGTGGAGCGGGTTAAATCCCAA
>CAZQJX010000154.1:0-5108 GCA_964592965.1 uncultured bacterium | reverse complement strand
TTTTCAGCAAATAAATTGATTTTAGAAATTAAGCGGTCTTTATTTGCAAAACTTTTTGAACAATTTTGCATATATGAAGGGTTTTTAGAGCGCTTTTTTCCAAAAAATTCTTTTTGAGGAGATGTTAAAATTTTGTGGAAAAAAAATTTTTTTGCTGAGATTAAAATGTTTTTCTTTTAACAAAGCAGGTTGAACTCTTTTTAAATTTCATTGCCTTATGATTTGAAGATATTGAGGTGAGTTTGTTAGTTTATTAGCAGGCTCTTTTGGGCATAATTTTTCCTCTTGACAATGATAAAGATATTTTTAAAATTAGCCAGTGCAAGGGTTTTCCGAGGGGGTGAGCTAAGGCTAAAGGAAAAGGCTTTCTTCTCTCCCTTCTCTTTCAGATTTACAGTTAAAGGATACTAAATATTTTTTCCACAGGTGTGGAAAAACTGTTTATTTAAGTTGAACACTTTTTAAGAGCTCTGAAAACACTAAAAATTTTTAGCATATAAATTTTTGGTTTTAAAAAAGGAGGAAATTTATGGAAGACCAAGGAGTCTGGAAGGGTATTCTTGTTCGGCTCCGAGAGGAAACTCAAGATGAAAGCGTTGACCTTTGGTTCGGCTCAGTAAAATTCCTTGGAAAAGAGAACGGAAAGGTTATTTTAGCTGTTCCTAACGAGTTCGCCAGAAACTGGATTAAAGATAAGTTCGGAAAGCACCTTAAAAAGCTGGTCAGTCAGGCTTTTCCTGACCAGCCAGAGATAGAGTTCAAAATCCAGCCCGAGCCGGAGAAAAAGGAGCCAGAGCTTTTTCCCATACCAAAAAAAGAGGATTGGAGAGAAAAAGCCATCCGCTGTAATCTCAATCCAAAATACACTTTTGATAACTTTGTTACCGGACCCAGCAACCAATTTGCTCACGCAGCGAGCAAGGCAGTTGCTGAGAGTGATTCAGTTAAATACAATCCGCTTTTCATCTACGGCGGAGTGGGGCTGGGAAAAACCCATCTTTTAAATGCAATTGGCAATCATATTATTCAGCGCAACAAAAATCTTCGGGTGGTATGCGTTCAGGCAGAGACATTTATGAACGAGCTGATAAACTCCATTCGCAACGATAGAATTAATGAATTTAGAAGAAAATTCAGAAAAAAATGCGATGTGCTACTTATGGACGATATAGAGATTTTGTGCGGAAAGGAACGCACGCAGGAAGAATTCTTCTATACTTTTAATGAGCTTTATGAATCAGGCAAGCAGATTGTAATGACCTCTGACCGTGTTCCAGCCGAGCTTCCTGAGCTAACCGAGCGCCTGCGAAGCAGATTTGAAAGCGGTATGATTGTTGATATCCAGCCACCAGAATACGAGACCAAGCTGGCTATTATCAAGAAAAAAGCAGAGGAGAATAATGTTGAAATTCCTGAAGCGGTATGTGAATATCTGGCTAAAAACATTGTCAGCAACATAAGAAAGCTGGAAGGAAGTTTGGTAAGAATCTGTGCCTATGCCTCGCTAACTGGAGAGGAGATAACGGTTCCACTTGCCAAAAAGCTCATTGGTAATATTTTTGAGGAAAGCAAAGAGGAAGTTACTCCAGAGAAAATAATCAAAACCACTGCCAGTGTCTTTGGTTTAAAGCCACAGGACTTAAAAGGTGAAAAGAGGATGCGAAAATATGTTCTTGCCCGGCAGACCGCTATGTTTTTATGCAGAAAGCTGGCTAATTTAAGCTTTCCTGAAATAGGCGAGGTTATAGGCGGTAAAGACCACTCCACTGTTATTCATTCCTGTAAAAAAATCTCCTCTCTTATCCAGAAAGATGCTGAGCTAAAATCAAAAATAGATAAGATTTTAAACCTCTTAAAAGTGCCAAAAAAGCTTGATTAAATCTTATGGAAAAGCCTGAGCATAAGTTGTTGGCAAAAAATGTGGAAAAGTTTTTCAACTTTTATCTTCAGTTTTTCAACAGGGATATTAATAAGATTTCATTCCCGCAAGTATGCTTGAATTCTGTTTTTTCTGGAAAATTATTAAAAATCAACATCTGTTATTATGATATAATTAAAATAAAAAAGATAATTAAATTGCTATTAATAATAAAAGCTGTTAATTTCATAAGCGTTGAGAGAGCTTTTCAAAAAATAAAAACTTTGCACAAGCTAAAAATTTCTGCTATAAAATGATTTAAAAACATCAAGGAGGGATAAATGGAGATTCTGGTAGATAGAGATAAATTCTCCAAGTGCCTAAGCAAAATTCAGGGCGTGGTTGAAAAAAGAAATACAATGCCTGTTCTTGCCAACTGCCTTCTTCGCACCAAAGAAGATAAAGTTGAAATCCTTGCCACTGACCTTGATATAACCATCATTGATAGCTGTGAATGTGAGGTAAAAAAGCAAGGAACAGTTAGCGTAAACGCGCGCAAGCTTCACGAGATTTTCAAAGAGCTTGATTCTGGAACGGTTCAACTGGTTGAGCAGGAGCCACAGAAGATAAAAATCACCATTCAGAAATTTGTTTTTGACATTCAGGGGACAGACCCTGAAGAATATCCAATCCTGCCAACCGATGAAGGATATAAATATTTTGAAATCTCTGCAGATATCTTGGCAGAGATGATTGATAAAACCATCTACGCAGCAGCCACTGAGGAAGGTAGATTCACTCTCAATGGAATTTTTATGGAAAAGCTTGAAGATGGAAAGAACCTTAGATTTGTGGCAACTGATGGACACAGGCTGGCTCTTATTGACCGTGAGGTTGAAGGGATTAGTGAGCTTGAACTTACTGAAGGTGTTATTTTACCCAAAAAAGGTATGAACGAGCTGGATAAGCTTATCAGGGGAATTGAGGGCAAGCTTAAACTTGGTGTGAAAGATAATCACATAGCAGTGAAGATTTCTAATACCCTGCTTTTTATGCGCCTGGTTGATGGAGAATTTCCTGAATACAGAAGGGTTATTCCAGAGGAAAATCCTTTTAAGGTTAAGATAAAAAGAGAGGAATTTTTAAAAACCCTTCGCAAAGCTAGTGTTATGGTAGATGAGAAGGCAAGGGCGGTTAAGCTTAATTTTACCGATTCCACTTTGGTTATTGAAGGAAGGCATCCTAGCTTTGGGGTTGCTCGTGGAGAGTGTGAATGCGAATTTGAAGGAGAGCCTTTAGAAATAGGGTTTAATGACCGCTACCTTTACGACATTCTCACAACAGTTGAGGGTGAAAATGTTTTTATGGAGATTAAAGATGAGCTCAGCCCTGTTCTATTCCGCTCAGACGATGATGAAAAATACCTTTGCGTGGTTATGCCGATGAGAATTTAATCAAAAAGCTATGGCAATAACCTGTCCTAAATGTGGAAGACCAAATTCCGAGCAGGCTAAAAAATGCATCTACTGCGGAGCTGAGATAAAGCCCACATCGCCTGAAGAAAAACCCAAACCATCCCCTAGCAAAAAAGAGAAAAAAGAGAGGAAAAAGGAAAGGCTTTATTTAATTATCTCTCCGCTAGCAAAAGAGCCTTCAAAAGATATGGTAAGAGGATTTGCCAAGATATTTGGCTGGGACGATTATTCAGCAAAACTTAGGCTTCGCTCAAAAATCCCCTGGATAGCTTGTGGCTTTGACGATGCCAAAAGAGCACAGGAGCTGGCAAGAAAAATAAAAGAAATTGGAATTGACACTTACATAATCAAGTCAAGCGGGCTTAAAAAGCTGGAAAAAAAGGAGCTGGCAAAAAGAGCTGTTCTAAAAGAGGACGGGATAGATTTTGAGCTTTTTTCTGGCAGAAGAAAATTTTTTAAATTCAGCGAGATTTTCCTTTTGGTAAAAGGAAAGATAAACTTTGATGAGGATGTGCTAAAAATAGCTCTTGCTGGATTTAACGAACAGATAACCAAAGTTTCTGGAAGTGCGTTTGAGAGATATTTGAAAAGAAGGCGACAGAAAAAGCTGGAAAAAGCCAAAGCACCTATTCCACAACCTCTGGCAAAAGACTTCCTTATAGTTTTTGACCTTTATTCAAAAAGCGATTTTACAGGCATAAGGATACTGGAGGGAGAGTTTGACTTTACAGAGATGTTCGGAAGGGAGATTCAATCACAGGCTATCCGAATGGAAAGGTTTATTAAATTATTAAAGGAAAAATCCCCGAATTTAATCATTGACGATAATTTCACCCGTCAGGAATATTACTTTAAAGAAAAGCCAACCACCGAAGCTTTGGGCATAGCCACTTTTTTTGGGCAGAGTCAAGCTAACTATCTTCACAGCTCCTACGCAACTTTTAGTAATTATTCCAGCAGGATTTTTCTGCACTATCTTAGAGAGGCAAGGAAAGATTAGGTTTGCCAGATAGCTTCTTCTTTTAGCTTCTTTTCAATGATTTGCTTGAGCAGTTTTTGGTCTTCTTCAGCCAAACTGATGAACTCCACCCCCATTCCGGGAAGGGCATTTGGCTTGCGGTTCTCATCATAAAGATTAACCCAAGCCACTCTTGCTTTTCCGCAAATCTGCTTCTTTGTCTCCGGAAGGATGAGCCAGAGTGTTATCTGAGAGCCGGCAGGAGCAGGCTTGAGCGTGCGTATAAAACAGCCTTTAAGGCTGATGTTAGTGGTGTAGCTGGAATGGCGATGGGAATTAAACTGAAACTCAACAGGAAGATTGTAAATCACTCGTGGATGTCGCCTCTTTTTCTCCAAATGACGATAAAATATAGAATTAACCCGATAAAGTATCTCATCTACAACACTTGCCTTGCTCAAATACCCATCTGCACCCAGCTCCTTAAGCTTGAGTATCTCTTTGCTACTTCTAAAAACACCACTGATTACCAAAATGTAAAAATTCTTTTTCCCCTCCTCCTTGATACGCCTGAGAACCTCAAATCCGCTCATTCGGGGCATTAAAAGGTCAAGAACAAGAAGGTCTATTTGGTTTTGAGGATTAGAAAGGAATTCCCAAGCCTCAAGACCATCACCAGCAGTATACACCTCGTAACCAGCATCAGTTAATACCTCTTCAAGCATTACACGAAGGGGAAGAGTGTCGTCTGCAATGAGAATTTTCTTTTTCGGCTTCATATATAACTGTCTAAACAATTTTACATTATCTTAATCGG
>CAZQJX010000153.1:0-5206 GCA_964592965.1 uncultured bacterium | reverse complement strand
GCCTGATGACCTTTTAATTACTTTCAGCTACCCTTAAAGATTTTATTTTTTCAGGCTTTCAATTAATTCCTTTTCTTCCTCTCCTGCGGTGAGTTTTAAGAAAATATCTTCCAGGTCTCCTTTTTCTAGCTCTGCTTTTTTGCGAAGCTCATCCATTGTTCCCTCGGCAATTAACTTCCCTTGATTGATGATGCCGATACGGTCGCAAACTTCTTCTGCAACCTCAAGCGTGTGGGTGGACATAAAAATGGTTTTTCCTTGCTCGTGCGCCAGCTTTTTAAAACTATCTTTAAGCAGGCGAGCTCCTTTCGGGTCCATCCCCACCATAGGCTCATCAACAATAATCACTTTTGGGTCGTGTAGAAGTGCGGAGGCAAAAACAAGCCTTTGCTTCATTCCGTGTGAAAAGCTCTCAACAAGCTCATTCTCCCAGCCTTTAAGGTCAAAAAATTCCAGAAGAAAGGGGGCACGCTCCGCAACTTCCTTTTCTCTCATTCCATAAATCCCACCTACAAAATTCAAAAACTCTCTGGCAGTGAGTTTTTCATAGATATAAGGACGGTCTGGGATAAATCCAACAAGGCTTTTGGCAGTAATGGGATTTTTCTCAAGCTCATACCCGCAGATATAAACTTTTCCAAAAGTGGGCTTTAAAAGACCAATGAGCATACGAATAGTGGTGGTCTTGCCTGCGCCATTGGGACCGAGAAATCCGTAAATTTCACCTGAACCTATTTTAAGGTTTAAGTTATCAACTGCGATGAAACTGCCGAATTTTTTGGTTAACTGCTCGGTTCTAATCATTGATACTCCATCACCCGAACCTTTATTTGCCCAACCACCTGCATTAAAGGCATCATATCTTTTAGCTCACCGATTTTCAATCTGATATGAGTGGCATCAGCAGGGAATTGATTGAAAGTGGGGTCAACTGCCACCCATCTGCCATTTTCCCTGTTTTTATCAGCAATCCACACTTCTGCCCAAGAATGATAGTAAAACCCCTTGATTAAATAAGCATCTGAATATACCAAACCAGAAACTATCCTTGTTGGTATTCCGAGTGAGCGGGCAAGAGCAGTGAACAAAACTGTATGCTCTTTGCAGGCGCCTTTTTTCTGCCTGAGAACCTCAAGCGCACTGGGAATGCTCACAACAAGAGCATCTTCTATATTAAAGCTTACCCACCGAACCAGTTTTGCCACCACCTTCAAGCAATCTTTTTTATCTCCTGCAATCTTTTTTGCCAGAGAAATGATCTCTGGAGAATCACTTTGAACCTGCCAGGTTGGCTCAAGATAATTTTTTAACTTGCCAGTGCTGGGAAAAGGAATTTTATAACCTTCAGAAAAGTTCCACTCAGGCAAAAACACTTCTAGCACTCTCCATCTGAGCTTTTGATTATCACCATTTAAATCAAGTCCGTCCAGCCGAGCGCCTTCCAGCTTTACCTTCAGATATTTAACCTGACGGGGATTTTCAATCCAGCGGTCAGTTTGAACCGCAAAAGCGCTAATTAAGTCCGGGCTCAATCCGGAAGAAGAGGAAAGAAGAGATAGCGCCTTATCTTTGCTGATTTTAATAGCACTAAACCCAGCAGGATTCCACTCTTTAATAATTTCACCTTCTTCACTAACCCAAAGGTATTCTATTTGTCCCTGCCAGCTCTCGCTCACTTTATAAGCAGAAATCTTCTTGCCGTTTAATTGCACCAATTCTTTTTCTTCTACCAAAAGATTTATATAGCTGACTGTTTGAGTAAGCGGTTCAAATACAGGGAAAGAAATTTTCATACCTGTTTTAATTCCCGCGTGCCTCAGCTTTTCACCTATTACAGGCTCGGTATAAAGATATGGTGGAGATTGGATAGGAATTTCCCGCTCAATCCTCTGCCCACCAGTTCTAAGCACAATATCAAGCCTGTCTGAATAGGCATTAACCCAAACAGAAAAAACCCCTCCTGAAGAATTTAACTCAAGCCACATCTGCTTTATTGTCCAATCAAGGTTAAGAACAGCTTTCATAAAAAGCCTTATTTCGCTCACCTCACCTAAAAGGTTCATTTTTAAAACCATTTCATCGGTTAAAAAATATTCATTGCCACGAGGCTGAATTAAAAGATGATTATAACCAATGGGCAAATCCGCTTGATAAAACCCAAACCAGCGCTCAACCCGATGCGTAAATCTTACATCTTCAAGCCCGCCAGCCAGCTTGGGCTTTTGCTTTAAAAAATATCCGCCAAAAATCACCAGCCAGCTTAAGCTGACAATAATTCCAAAAATAAAAAAACCTGCGCTTAGGCGGTCGGTCTTCCTCGGCTTGATTTCCTTCTCTTTCAAACCCACCTCCAGTTTTATAGCTGAATTACAAAAGCCCTTCTAAGCCCATTTCTCTTAATAAGTTAAATTGAAAAGGCACAAATTCAGGAGAATCCCTAAGCTCCTTCCAAGTTCTTGCCTCTCCCCGCTGAATCTGACGAATGCGCTTTAAGTAGCCCAGCTCTACCTGGGAAATTTTATTCCTCAATCTGTTCAATCCTTTTGGTTTTGCTTGTGTCTTCCACCTTTCAGAAAAACTTGCTTCAAATTCTTCGGTCTGGAAAATAAGCAATTCTATCTCTTTGATTAACTCCTCTCTTTTTGATGGGCTTTTGAATAAAAACGGTGCGGATTCTTTAATTAAAAGCTTTCTTGCCAAAATATGCAGAGCAACCAGAACAGGCTCTAGGTCAAAAAGAAATTCCTTTGCCTTTAATTCTCCGGAAGATAAAAGCCTGACAAACAGCTCCCCCGCTTGATTGGCAATAAGCCTGAGCCTTTCTCCCTGCGCCTTTACCGTTCCCAAAGGGAGATAGTTTTTGCTTAAAAGCTCATCAAAGAACACGCTCAAGCCCATTCCGCCAAGTCCAGGTGCCACCTTGACCAAATTATTGACTTCATCAAGCAAAAGTTGCAGCTTTAAAACATTACCAGAGGAGTCATTGAAAAAATATTCTGAAAACTCCTCATCAAAATCTTCATCTTTAATTTTTCCCTTCCAGCTCATCACCCCAAAATAAGCAATGGGCAAAACTATCCAGCCCAAAAGCTGAATATGACCAAGGTCGCCCCAGTTAGTAAGAAGAGCTCCTTGACAATTACACTTTTTGGCAAATGAAAGAAAATTTTTAATATTCGCCCTTGCAGTTTTAAGCTCGGGAAAAATTCTTCCCAAACTCCAAGTGCAGACCGCAGGATAAAATTTCCTTCCCCGCTCAATCAATGGCTGGGAGCGCTCTCGGTAGTATTCCTCATCTTCAAGAAGGTCAGTTCCATATTGCCAGTTGAGAATAATGACATCATCAGGCAACTGGTCAATAAGATGCGGATAGCTCAAAAGCACATCTCCCCAAACCATCATCTTCCTTTTCATACCAGCAAGAATATCCCGCAGGGTTAAAAGATGCTCAAGATAAATCTGGTCAAATTCTTTGCCCTGATTGAGTTCAGCAACCCATTTCTTTTTCAGGTCAAATGGCTCATCGCAACCTACAAGGAAATACTCACCTGGGAAAAGCTCTGCCTGCTCAGCATAAAGGTCTGCAAGCATAAGATAAATATCTTCATTGCGGGGGTCTAGGCTCCAGAGAAGGTTGGGGTCAAAAGCCAAAGCCTGATACCGCTCGTTAATTAAAATACCACGAAGATGCCCGAGCGACTGTTGCATTGGCACAATCTCAATAAAATGCTCCTTTGCCAGCGAATAAATAACCCTTGCCTCTTCCTGAAGAAGCACATCATCATCTCTGGCAAGGTCTGGAAAATGATGGCTTTGAATGGTGTGTTCTATATTAAAAGTGAGAAAATTATATCTGTATTGGGATAAAAGGTGAATGAGCCGTTCAAAGCCAGCTAAATTAAGCACTTGACCTCTGCTTAAATCCTGCAGAAATCCCCGCCTGATAAAGCTCGGTGCGTCAATTACCTCAAGCTCAGCTTCGCTTTCTAAAGCCTCTTTTAGACTTAAAAGTCCATAATATAGCCCACGAGCGGTCTCAGCATAAATAAAAACCCGCTCTCCCTTTTTGATTAAGCCATATCCCTGTTCCCTTTGCTCTGGGTTGAGTTGACTGAGTTTTTGCTCAAGCTTTTTAATTTCTTGCGCCTGCGGTGGCTGGGTGAATGCTAAGTAGTGGTCTTTACTCTGAATTTCTATTTCTGCCTGCGGGAATATCTCTCTGGCACGCCTTTTTAAAATATTTGCATCAGGCTCTTTGGCAAAGATGAAAAGCTTTTTTAAATTCTTCCCTTTAAACTTTTCCTCTACCTCTAAAAACATAACCTTTAAGGATTAAGACCAAATGTAAGTTCCACCTCTTTGAGTGCTTTGATTTCATCTCGGTATTTAGCGGCTTTTTCAAACTCCAGCTTTTCAGCAGCTTCCTTCATTTTTCGCTCAAGCTCTTTGATGAGCTTTTCAATCTCGCTTAAGTTTTTAACTTTTTTCAATTCTTTTTTCTCCTCAGGAACAGGCACAGTAAAGTAATCACGCTCATAAATAGATTCCCTGATTTGGCGAATGCCCTTTTTAATTGTTGCTGGAGTTATGCCGTGCTTTTTGTTGTATTCCATCTGAATCTTTCTTCGGCGATTGGTCTCTTTAATGCATATTTCCATTGCTTTGGTGATTTTATCTGCATACATAATCACCTTGCCATTAACATTTCTTGCTGCTCTCCCTGCGGTTTGAATAAGAGCTTTTTCTCCCCGCAAAAATCCCTCTCTGTCTGCATCTAAAATTGCCACCAAGCTCACTTCAGGAATATCCAGTCCTTCCCGCAAAAGGTTAATTCCAATAAGAACATCAAACTTATCCATACGCAAATCCTTAATCAACTCGTATCTTTCCAGCGTATCAATCTCTGAATGCATATATCTAGCTCTTATTCCCAAATCCTGATAGTATGAAGTCAAATCCTCTGCCATTCGCTTGGTGAGAGTTGTCACCAAAACCTTTTCTTTTCTTGCTACCCGCTTTTTGATTTCTTCTAAAAGGTCATCTACTTGACCTTGAGCAGGTCTTACCTCTATCTCTGGGTCAAGCAAGCCTGTTGGACGAATAATCTGCTCCACCACCAGCCCCTTGCTCTTTTCCAGCTCATAATCTCCTGGAGTGGCAGAAACATAAATCACCTGATTAACCCGCTCCTCAAATTCCTCAAAAG
>CAZQJX010000152.1:0-5271 GCA_964592965.1 uncultured bacterium | reverse complement strand
TAAAGAGGAAGGTCATAAAAAATTGCGCTTGCCCGCGCGCAAGCCATTGATACGCCGAGAATGGCATTGGCGCCCAGCTTGGATTTGTTCCCTGTTCCGTCAAGCTCGATCATCACTCGGTCTATTTCTTCCTGTTCATCTGCATTCATTCCCACCAGCTTTTTGGCAATTTGATTATTGACATTTTTAACCGCTTTTAAAACCCCCTTGCCAGCAAATCTTTTAGAGTCGCGGTCTCTCAGCTCAAGCGCCTCGTGCTCGCCTGTGCTTGCTCCGCTGGGAACGCAGGCACTGGCGATGATGCCTGCTTCAAGCTCAACATCAACCTCAACAGTGGGGTTGCCACGAGAATCAAGAATTTCCCGAGCACGAATGGATTTGATTTTAGTCATTGCTCTCCCTCCTTGTTTGCTGAAGATAAAATCTGAAAAATCTTTTCTGCCACAGAATTTGCAATCAGCTCCATTCCTTTTCGGTTAGGATGAATTATATCTTTCTCAGGGTTTTGGAAAAAGTTTTTAACACCCTGAGAGCGGAAAATCAAATCAAGGTCAACCAAAGGCACATTTTCAGCCTTTGCCACCTTGCGAACAACTTGATTATATCGCTCGTGGAGCTGGGCAAGGTCCTCGCCCTTTTTTATAAAGCCCAGATATTCAAGATAGTCAGGAAGAGGAGCAAGCCCAAATCCTGCGGGAGAGGTGGCGAGAATTAGCTGGCAATTATGAGCGCGGGCAAGCTGAATCATCTCTTTTAGATTTTTATCATACTCTTCAATTGGCACACGGAATTTTTCTTTTTTGGGAAAAATGGCTGAGTTAAGATGAGCAATGAGCCAGTTAAGAAATTGATAAAGCCGAAGATGAGCCAGCGCATTCCTAAGCTGAATTAATCCGCCTTCCTCAACCTCAACCTTCTGCTCTGAATCTGTAAATCCCTTTGCCAGCCAATGGTCATTCCAGCCATAAAAAACCACTGCTAAATCTGGATGATACTTTTCTAAAACCTCTTCAAAAAGCCACCTGCCCTGATAGCTGGTATAACCAGGAACGCCAAAATTATAAACCTGAAATTTCTTCTCGCCTGCTTTTTTGTTCAGGATTTGCTCAAGTAAAGCTGGATAGGAGCCTTCTGCATTGCCAAAGGTAACAGAATCGCCCAAGCAAGCAATCCGCAAAACGCCCAAAGGCTTTTGAGCAATAAAATCCTTTCCGCGAAAGCCTTGACGATTAAGAGGCTCAAACCCTTCGCCAAAATCATAGCCTGGCTTCATCCGAAAGATTAATTTAGGGTCAAGCTCAAATACCTGGTGAAGCTCAACCTGATTGGGATAGCCAAATTGCAAATAGCTCAAATTCCGCTGATAGCGGAACCCCACGGCGCGAAGGCAAAGCTCTGCGCCAACAAAAAAACCCAGCACCACCAAAATGCAATAGACAATTGCTCGGCTGGTTTTCATCTTTTCTTCTGGCATTTTTCCAAAAGCTCTTGAAATTTCTTACTCTCTTCCAATACGCGTGCGATTTCTCTGGCAATTAAAAAATGCCCGCGCTCATTGGGATGACCATTATCAATCATAAGATACTGCCAGAGCTCTTGAGAAAGCGGTTGCGAGGGATTAATCTTTAGCTTTCTTTTTTGCGCCATCTTTTCCAGATGTTTTAAAAAAAGCTTCCTCAAGTCAATAAAAGGAACATTATAGGTGCGAGCCAGTTTTTGATTGCTCTCAATTAAATCCCATTCTTTTTTAAACTGTGAAGATAGCTCTGCGCCAGTTTTTTCAGCAAGCTCTTTTAAAGATTTTTGCACAGGGTCTTTGGGAAGGCTGGGAAAATCAACATTCAAAAGAACAAGCTCACAGCCTATTTTCTGGCATTCCTGCCAGATGGTGGCAAAATTCCGCTCGTATTCTTCTGCGCTTACCTTGCGCTTGAGCTTGGGGAAAAATGTCTTGGGATTAAGGCTTAAGCCCTGAGCTCGGCGCATTAAGTAAATTACCCCAGACTTCAAAAGCTTATAAATCTGGAGCCTGCTCAAAAAAATGTCAATCTTGCTTTTTTCCCAAGTGTGGTAAAGATAGTGCTCCTTGTCAGAAAGCAAAGCAGGATAGCGGTCATTAGGACCAAAAGCAAAAATCACCACATCTGGCTTTAGCTTTTTGCCAAACTTAAGGAAAAGATTTTTCCCCTGAAAAGATGTATATCCTGTTATCCCGAGATTGATAATCTCAATATCACAATGCGGATATTCTTTTTTTAAAATTTTCTCTAGCTGAAAAGGATAAGTCTCATCATCACCCACGCTCCAGCCAAAGGTAACAGAATCTCCCAAACAAATAATGCGAAATCTACCAGCTGGCTTGGCAATTTGAAAATCCTTTCCACGAAAACCATAATTGTTAATCCGAACAGGCTTGCGATATATTCCCTTTTTATCTAGAATTTGATTGGGCTTGAACTTCCAAAAAACCTCACGGTCAAATTCAACTGTGCGATTGGCAATTCTGCGAAAACGGGTAAGGTCAACTAAAGGCATTCCCAAAATGTCTGCTGAAAAATTATAGTAAAATCCCCAATCCCGAAGCCTTAAAACCAGCTCAGGCACACCAAAAAATATCAAAACAATAAGCAGGGCAAAAATAAACTTTTTCCATCTGCTTAAATTATCTGCCAAGCTCTGCTACCTCCTCGTATGCTTTAATCAAAGCCCGCTTCATTCTTTCCAGAGAAAAATTTTCTCTAACCTGCTCTTGGGCATTTTTTGCCAGCCTGACTCGCAAATAATCATCTTTAAGTGCAAGAGCAATTTTTTCTGCCAGCTCTTTGTAATCTCCTGCTTTGAAAACCAAGCCTGAAAATCCATCCTTGACAATCTCTGCCATTCCTCCTGCTCCAGAGCAGATGGCAAGACACCCGCTGGCAATGCCTTCAACAAGGCTCAATCCAAACCCCTCCTGCCAGCTACCAAGAAAAACAATCATTGCCCGCTGATATTCCTTAATCAAATCCTTTTGCTCCATTCCTGAATAAAATTCAATCCCAGCGCCTTTTGCCAGAATCTTTCCAATTAATTTTGAATGAAAATACTCATCGCCAATAATTTTTGCTTGAAGTTTAGGAAAATCATTTTTTAGAAGTTTAAATGCTTTAATCAGGGTCCAGAGACCTTTTCTAAAAGCATCTCTTCCCACTAGCAAAACAAGCTCATCTCTTGGGCTTTCTGGCTGTTTATAAAATTGCTCAAACTCAATCCCAATGGGAACTAAATAAACTTTTGAATGTTTGACATATTTTCCCACTGCTCTGCTATGAACAATTATTGCTTGGCTTTTTTTAATCAGCCTTTGATAGTGAGCTTTTCGCCTTTTTTGCACTGCCCATCGCAGAAAAAAATCTGGAGAGGGAAAAAATTTATACTCTGCCCAGTAATAATCGTGAAGGTCAGAAATAACAGGGATTTGGGTTTTAAAATCCTTTTGGCGTGCCTGTTTCAGGTCAAGCAAATGAACAAGGTCAAAGCCATATTCAGGCACCTTTTGCACAACCTTTCCTTCAACCTCTCCCTCAAGTGCCTTTAGCACCAAACGGGCATAGGTTGATGCTCCTGTCCGCACACTCTGCGGACGATATAACCAAGCAACCTTTAACCTAGCCATTTTCTCTGCGCCAGAAAAATTGGAAATCTTCAATTCGCTCGCCTGGCAGATAGTTTTTATTCAGCCAGCTCCAAAACTCGCTGAACCCCATTGCCTGATGATAAGAATCTATGGGCTCAAGCGCATTTATGTCATTATGAACAATCACCACCAGCTTTGGCTTTCTGGCTTCAAGCTCTTTAAGAAAAATCTTTTGCCAGCGCTTTTTAAGGCGCTCTCCCATCTTTCCTTTTGGCTCAAAATCAATGAAATAATCTGAATGAAACCTTGTTGGCGAGCGGCGTGCAGAAAGGTAATTAATCAAAGGTTCATAGCCATAGATTAAAACATAATCATTTTTAGAGGTTCGCTCTCTTATCCAGCTACCTATCACCCAGCTGGCATAAAAATTAAAATCTCTTTTCTCACCCTCTGGTGGCTCCTGAAAGCGAGCATAATACTGGGCACGGCTGATTTTGCCCATTAAATAAGGCAATGTCTGATAGTGCTTTTGATTAAGCCAGTAAAAGCGAAAACCGAAAATCGCCCAAAGACCTGCCAGCGCCCAGCATAACGCCTTTTGAGCCTGTGCTTTTGATTCAAAGCTCAAAGCCAAAACCAGCGACATTGGCGCAAGCAAAGAAATAAAATGGTAAAGAAAAAACCTAAATTGACTTAATAGCTCTGCCCAAGAGCTTAAAAGCCAGAGCAAAATCAAGCCATAAGCTGGCTCGCTCCTTTTTCTTAGAAGCTGGACAAAGCCAAAAACAGCAAGGATTAGTCCCCACTGCCAGTTCAGCCAAAGAGCACGGAAAAAGGTCTTAGCAAGCTTTCCAGCTCCTGCACGCGTGCCTTGAAGATGAACCAGATTGAACAAAATCACCTCTTCAAAAAACTCTCTGCCTATGCCCCGATACCAGAAATAACCGAGCCAGATGCCAGCACCAAGCAAGCCACCGAGAAGATAAAATCCCAAGCTCCTTCGGTCATCTTTTGCAAAAAAGAGGAAAAAAAGAAAAAGCCCCAATCCCAGCCAGGCTCCGCTTGGCTTGAAAAATAACATCTGGCTTAAAACCGCTCCGCAAAAAAAGGCGCTGAGCCTGCTTTGCCAAGTGCCTTTTTGCCTCTGCGAGGCGAGCGCAAAAATCCCTGCCAGAATTGAAAGAGGCATCATAAAAGTTTCTGCCTGAGCATTCCACCAGCAGGAGCTGTAAACACAAAAAAGAGGCAAAAAGAGAAAAAAGCTGGCAAACAAAGCAGTGCGCCATTTCAAAGCCATCTTTGCAAAAACAAATAGCAAAATCAAAGAAGCCAATCTGCTCATTAAATCCGCCAGATTAACGCCCCACATAGCTCCCTTGCTCAGCTTTAAAAAAATCGCATAAACAAGATAAAGCCAAGGTCCTTTATGACCAAAAGCATACTGATACGGATACCATTCACCCAGCCAGCACCAGCCGATATAAGCATAAATCCCTTGGTCACGGGTGAAGGGAATAGGAAGAAAAAGTATGCCAGAAGCTAGAAGAATTAAAACAAGCCCCAAAAAGACAAAAATTTCTTTTCTTTTCTTCATCTTCTTTTTTCCCAAAGCTCAAGCCAAGAGGGGTAATCCTTTTCGAGCCAGTTTTCTAGCC
>CAZQJX010000151.1:0-5314 GCA_964592965.1 uncultured bacterium | reverse complement strand
TCTTCCTGACGAGGGATTTTTTTATCCAGCTCTGCGTTATTAATGGTTATAATCAATCTAATCGGCTTGTAAAGAACAAATGCTCCTGGCTTAAGAGAGCGTGATGCATAAACATTTATTTCCCCAGCAGACACTTCTATTTTTTTTACAGTTGCAGGTGGAATTTGCTCAGGTTCTCCTATTTGACAGGAAGCTAATATACTCAAGCAAAATAATCCCAAGATGATTTTATGAAAAAGTCTCATCTTTGGTCCTCCTTGTTATTTGGAAATAATCTTAAATTCTACCCTGCGGTTAAGCTGTCTTCCTTCATCAGTGGCATTAGAGGCAATAGGCATACTTTCTCCATATCCGACAATGGTTAATCTGCTCGGGTCAATACCTCCCATTTCAACCAGATAGTCCCTTACTGCCTTAGCACGAGCCTTGCTCAGTCTAATGTTATATTCCTCTGAGCCTTTGGAGTCAGTATGACCACGAATTTCTATTTTCATTGTTGGGTTTTCTTTTAAAAGACGAATAAGATTATTTAGCTCTGCTTTGGACTCTGGACGGAGGGTGGCTTTATCAAAATCAAAGTAGATGTTGTGAAGTATCACCACCGCTCCTTTGCGAAGCGGAGTAAGAAGTATGTTCTTTTCAACCTCTTGATAGGCTTGGTCAATGGGAATAACAAATCTCTCAGAATGAAAGGCATAGCCATCTGCATAGGCACTCAGGTTATAATCTTCACCAGCTGTCAAAATGACTTTATAACTACCATCTGGTTTGGTTTTACCCACAAATTTTTCTTCATCTGTTTTGCTATCAGCGATTCTGATTACAGCCTGAACTGGTCTGCAGGTTTTTATATCATAAACTTTTATTCCCAGTCTTGGGTCAATAGTTGGCGGAGCGCAGGTGGTTTTATCAGCAACTATTCCATAAACCAGGGTCAGCCCCTGTGGATGACCAACTGCTGGCACAGGCACAGTATAAATATCTTCCAGACCAATTGAGCCCTCACGATTAGAAGAGAAATAAGCTAGGTCTCCACTTGCAGGGATAGTGAAATAGATATCTTTGTCTGGCGAGTTGATAGTGGGACCGAGATTAACGGGTCTGCTCCATCCATTCGGTGTCTTTCTGCTAAAAAAGATATCCGCACTACCAAATCCACCGTGACCATCAGAGCTGAAATAAAGGGTCACACCATCCCAATGCATAAAAACATAGATTTCATTTTCAGGAGTGTTAATGGTGGGACCGAGATTTTCGGGCTCGGACCAGCTACCATCTTCCAGCTTATGTGATACCCAAATATCATAACCGCCCAGACCGTCTGGACGGGTGGAGACAAAATAAAGGTCTTTACCATCAGGAGAAATTGATGCATTTGCCTCGCTATATTTGGTGTTAATAGGTGCTCCGAGATTTTTTGGCTCTCCCCATTTATTGCCTTCTCTGTGCGCAATGCATATATCGCACATACCCATTCCATCAGGACGATTACAGCAGGTAAAATACATAGTTTGCTCATCAGCAGTAAAGCAATCAGGACCTTCATTTCTTTCAGTATTAAAGGGTGCGCCCATATTTTCAGGCTCTCCCCACTCACCAGCAACCTTATGGCTCATCCAGCCATCCTGACCACCCATTCCGCCAGGACGGTCAGAAGTGAAATAAAGAGTCTTTCCATCAGCGCTTACTATCGGCGCAAAATCTGAATATTTAGAATTAACCACAGGACCGAGATTTCTCGGTCCCTGCAGGTCTCCTTCAATTCCAATAAATATTACGCCTAAAATGGCTGTTAACATAAATGTCTTCCAAAATTTCATTTTCTCCCCCTTTTTGAGGTTTTTATTTATTTTATCACTTTAATTTCTGCTCTTCTATTTTTGGGGTTGCCTTTTTTGGGGTCATTGGGAAAAGCAGGGCGAGTTTCACCAAAATAAGCAACCATAATCTGCTCAGGCTTTACGCCATGCTTTACAAGCCAATTCTTCACCGTATCAGCACGGTTTTTACTTAATATAAGATTGTAAAGCTCATCTCCAAGATTATCAGTATGACCACCCACTTCTATTTTTTTATCTGGATTGGTTTTAAGCCACTGAGCCCAAGGCTCAAGCACACGAATGGCATCTTCATTAAGCTCTGCTTTATCAAACTCAAAATAAACAGTATTAGCAATTTTGGGCTGTTGAATGGCTACCACTGGACAGAATTTCTTTCTGAAAACATCCGCCAAATCGCCAAGAGCAGGCACTGCTGGTGGAGGATTAGATGCATAAGCAAGGGCACGAAGTTCAAGCTCTTCCTCAGTGAGTATCTCGGTCAGAGGAATCATATAAATATTATCATCACCTTCAACATCAGAATTAAAATAAGCATATTTAGAATTAGCAGGAATATAAAAATATTGGTCATTACCTTTGCTATTTACCGCTTTAACAGGAATGACCTTTCCCCAGCGGTCTTTACCGAGCCTTTTTACTTTAAAAATATCAGCTCCACCAATTGAAGAATGACCATTGGAGGAAAAGAACAACCAGCCAGTAGGAGCATCAAAAAATCCCATAATCTCTGTTTCTTCGGTATTAATAGGTTTTCCAAGATTTTTAGGCGCTGACCAGCTCCCGTCCGGATTACGCTTGGAATACCAGAGGTCAAAACTTGCCTCATTTGGTCTTCCTCGCCTGCCCAGTCCACCTGGACGAGTGGAAGAAAAATAAAGCACTTGCTCGCTTGGGTCAAAATAAGCGTTTACTTCATTAAATTCTGTATTAATCGGGGGACCGAGATTTTTCGGTTCTGTCCAGTATCCATCTGGGTCATAAACTGATATGTATATATCGCACATTCCCAATCCATCAGGACGATTGCAAAGAGTGATATACATATAGACTCGCTCATCATCGTAAGTGAAGGTATCAGGACCTTCATTGCTCGGGGTATTGAGCGGAGAGCCCACATTTATCGGCTCAGTCCACTCGCCATCTAAAAAATGGCTCACCCAAACATCCTGTCCTCCCATTCCTTGCGGTCGGTCTGAGGTGAAATACAAAACTTGACCATCAGGACTCACAACCGGAGCAAAATCTGAATATTTGGTATTAATATTCGCTTGCATTTTTACTACCTTAGATGAAAATCCCAGCCCAAAAAGGACAAATAGGCAAAATAAAACTATTTCAACCTTTTTCATTTTGCTCCTCCTTGGCTTAATGCCTAAATTTTTTATAATTTTACATTTTTAAAATCTGCTGTCAATTAAATTTTGTTAATTTTGACAAATTTTCCTTTTAGCAAGTTTTCTGCTCTTGCATTCAAAATAGATTTGGGTTATATTTTTCAAAACACAATAAATTGTGGTTTTTTAAAAGACACACAATATAAGAGGCTATTTTGAATGAAAATCGCTGTTCTAGCTAGTGGTAGCAGAGGCAATGCTATATTAATCAGGCTGGCTTCTAAGGCTATTTTGGTTGATGCAGGTTTGGGACCAAGAACTTTAAAAAATCGTCTTTCAGAGGTTGGCGAAAGTTTAGATGGGCTGGAAGCAGTTTTTATCTCTCACGAGCATATTGACCATATTCAGGGTTTGGAAGCTCTTGCCCGTAATTTTAAAATCCCGTTTTTTGCTACTGAAGGCACTTGGGAAGGTATTGAATCCAGCTTTGCTTTTTCTCGGCAAACTATTCTTGCTGGAGAGAAAATTAAGATCAATAATTTTGAGGTGCAGGCTTTTCGTGTTCCTCACGATGCTCGTGAGCCTGTAGGATTTGTGATACAGGCAGGCGGGCGCAAAGTCAGCATAGCAACTGACCTCGGCTCCAAAAATTTTCTGATTGAACAGAGATTAAAAGACGCCGATGTTATCATTCTGGAATCAAACTATGACCCTCTTCTTCTTAAGACAGGTCCTTATCCTTGGCCTGTTAAGCAAAGAATAATGAGCAGATACGGACATCTTTCTAATTATGATTGTGCGGAGCTTGTTTCTCGGATTCAATTTTCAGGTCTTAAAAAAGTGGTGCTTGCGCATTTAAGTGAAGTTAACAATCAACCAGAAATTGCTTGGAAAACCGTGCGCCAGATGCTAAAAGAAGATGTTGAGCTTTTTCTAACTTCCCAAACTCAACCAGGACCAGTGATTGAGCTTAAATAAATCCTAAGGAGGAAAATTGATGATTCCTCGCTATACCAGAAAAGAAATGGCAGAAATCTGGACTGAGGAAGCCAAGTTAAAAATCTGGTTGGAAATAGAGCTACTTGCCATTGAAGCAATGGCAGAGCTGGGAAAGATTCCCAAAGAAATTGCTCAAAAAGCCCGCCAGATGGCAAAATTCAGCGTGGAAGAAGTAAAGGAAAAAGAGAAAATCACCAAGCACGATGTTGCTGCCTTTGTTGATGTGGTGGGAGAGAGCTTGGGTGAGCTTGCTCGCTACCTTCACTATGGTATGACCAGCTCTGACCTTTTAGATACAACTTTTTCACTGCAACTGCTCCGCGCCTCTGATATAATCCTTGCTGACCTAAACAGACTTTTAGAAATCCTGAAAAAGCGTGCTTTGGAACATAAATACACAATTATGGTAGGAAGAACTCATGGCTGTCATTCAGAGCCAGTTAGCTTTGGGCTGGTTTTAGCAAGGTTTTATGATGAATTCAAACGGGCAAAAAAAAGACTGGAGAGCGCTCGTGAAGAAATAAGGGTTGGAAAGCTCTCTGGCGCGGTTGGCGATTATTTTCATCTTGACCCAGAGATTGAGCAATATGTTATGAAAAAGCTGGAGCTTGAGCCTGCGCCCATCTCCAGCCAGATTCTCTCCAGAGACCGCTATGCCTATTTCTTTCAAGTGCTGGCGCTGATTGCCACCAGCATTGAGCATCTTGCCCTTCAAATTCGCCATTTCCAACGCACCGAGGTTTTGGAGGCAGAGGAATATTTTTCTCCTGGACAAAAAGGCTCAAGCGCAATGCCACACAAACGCAATCCGATTTTAAGCGAGAATTTGTGCGGTCTTGCCCGCTTGGTTAGAGCTTATGCTCAATCTGCCTTGGAGAATGTCCCGCTTTGGCACGAGCGCGATATCAGCCATTCATCTGTGGAGCGAGTAATTGGACCTGATGCAACAATTCTCGTTGATTTTATGCTCAACCGCATCTGCTCCATTATGGAAAAGCTGATTGTCTATCCAGAGCGAATGGAAAAGAACCTATGGCTAACTCGTGGTCTTATCTTTTCTGAAGGTGTGATGCTCAAGCTGATGGAAAAAGGCTTGCCAAGAGCCCAGGCTTATGCTTTGGTTCAAAAAAATGCAATGAG
>CAZQJX010000150.1:0-5333 GCA_964592965.1 uncultured bacterium | reverse complement strand
GTTTGGAAGGCGAGTTATTTCTCGTTAAAATCAAAGGCAATGAGAAAAAAAGCAGAGATTGAACCAGAAAGGATTTTAGTTATTCAGCTCAGGCAGTTAGGTGATGTGCTTTTAACAACACCTTCGGTGCGGGCGCTTCGCAAAAGATTTCCCAGAAGTAAAATCGCTTTTTTAGTAGATGAACCTTTTGAGCCTCTTCTTCGCTATAATCAAGATTTAGATTTAATTTTGGTGCGAAAAAAAAAGGAGCTGGCAGAGCCAATAAAAACCATTAAAAAAATTAGA
Organism: uncultured bacterium; assembly: GCA_964592965.1. Classification (GTDB taxonomy): domain Bacteria; phylum RBG-13-61-14; class RBG-13-61-14; order RBG-13-61-14; family DRUE01; genus CAZKMM01. The sequence continues at coordinate 5,048 of CAZQJX010000150.1, read as the reverse complement.
CATTTTTCTCCCCAGCTGGTTATAGACTATTTTGCTAATCCTCGCACTACTATTATCAGCATTTTTTCTGGTGCCCTGGTTACTCTTTCTTATGCTAACAAGCGAAGAAGCAGATTTTACAAGCTTAGAGTAGCTCCTGAGGGCAATTATGTTGCTCAAGAAAAAGTAAGCCTGCTTAAGCCCTTAGGAATTGATTATAAAAAAGAGGATTTTCACTTGATTTTCAATCTTCCCCAGTATGCCCAGAAACGGGCAGATGAAATTTTAACAGAACTGGGAATAACGCCTCAGGATTTTTTGGTGGTGCTTGACCTTTTTCATAAAAGACCTGCAAGGCAATGGCGAGAGGAATATTTTATGGAAATAGCAGACCGCTTAGCAGAGAGCTTTAAAGCAAAGGTTCTGATTACTTGTCTTGATATAAATCGCAAGCGAGCAGAAGATGTGCTATCCCAAGCCCGCAAAAAGCATCTGCTTGCTCCCAGTGTGAATTTATTTGAGCTTGGTGCTCTTATTTCACGGGCAAATCTTTTCTTAGGAGCAGATGCAGGTCCAAAGCACATAGCGGTAAGTCAGGGCACTCCCAGTTTTACTATTTTAGGACCGAGCGGAGAGCAATGGACACCGCCCAGCCCCATTCATAAATTCATTGCTTTAGATGTTGATTGCCGACCTTGTTCCTATCATCAATGCCCTAAACCAGACCATCCTTGTTTAGAAAATCTCACTCCAGATATGGTTTGGCAGGAGCTGGAGAAATTCATTAAAGAGATTTTAAGCAGAAAGGTTTCTTGAATCTAGGGCTCAAAAAGCTTAAGATAGAAAACAAATGGAAGCGTTTTTTAAGGAACTTCATCCCGAGCGAAAGATATATCAGCAAAGGCTTAAATGGCTGGAAAGGATTGAGTTAGATAAAAAGGAGGAAAGGCTTTTTGAGCTTGAAGTTTGGCTAAAAGGGCTGGATAGATTTTTTAATATTTCAAATTTACCGCTTAATTCTGATGAAAATCCTATCAGGATTAATTTTGTTGATGAGCTGGCAATTGCTGGTAGTGGATATTCTCGGGTAATAGAGTTAAGCAGGCGATTTTTAGAGGCTAATGAAAAAAGTTATTATCAATTTCGCTATTATGTTGAAAGCGAGCTTTTGGGTGACCTTGCCCGAAGCCGAGTGGTAGAAGAAAGCCTTATTCAGCGCACTCCAGAAGAAAGCCTTATGCTCATTTATGCGTCTTTTTTAAGCTTAAGAAATCTTGCCCGAGAGCTGGTTAAATTAAAAGAGGTAAGATATCCGCTGTTTTTTCATCTCGGTTCTCTCACCACCCGCTCTATTGTCCAGAACAAGTTTTTTAATCCCATTCGTGGTATTTTCTTCCGACCTGAATATGACCAAGTTGCCAACCGTGTGGTCAAAAAAGCAGTAAAAGGAATTATGGAAGGTGAGCTGAGAAAAATGGCTTCTTTAATTATTCTGGCTTTTTACCGATTACGCCATTATTTAGAATTTGTTCACCCTGAGCTAGATGATATTGACCAGCTTAAATCCAGCTTGATTATTTTTGCCCTTATTAATTCAGAGGCACGCCATTTAGTTAATTATTTAGAAAACGAATTTCGCAGGCGAATGGAGCAGAGCAGAGAAAAAATAGCACGAGAATTTGCTGAACTGGCTGATGCACTTGGCTTTCAGTTAACAATGGAGCTTAAAAAAATCAATCATTCTGAGCTAGCAGGAATAAGTAAAGAAACTCAAATTGACCGCATAAAAACAGGAGTGGAGAACAGCAAAGGTATTCTCAATAATTTTTTGGAGCAAAGCATTGTTCAGATGATTCAAGCCCTTCTTCCCCAGATACAGGGTGAGGAGATTTTCCCTAATTTTATCTCTAAAAAGATGCAATCAATTAAGCTTCGTGAAGACCTTGCGGTTTTTCATTCTTTAATGGATAAGTTTGAAGAGATTACTGAAACAAGCATAGAAGGAGCATCAGTTGATACTTTCAAGAAATATCTATTTTTACAAAAAGCCTATATTGAATACTTAGAGGCAAATACAGTTCCTCTTATCCGTTATGGTGATTTAGTAGAGTTCAGGAGATATTTTCAGAAGATAAAGTCTCTTTCCATTAAAGACCTCAACCAGAAGGATAAGCTTGAGCATTTTAAGATGGAGAGCAAGTTTTTTAAGATTTTTCTTGAGACCACGCTCGGGCAGATTAACCAGCGGGCAGAGCTTCAAGGCAATCCGCTAGATGAAAAAAAAGTGCAAGAAAGGCTTAAGGAGTTTATTGCTCAAAAGCTGAAAGAAAGCGAGAGAGAAAAATGGATTGGCAAAAGTTGAGAGAGGAGCTGGAGCGAAGAATTCGTGAGGCAAAACTTGCAGGTGGAGAGGAGCGGATAAAAAAACAACATGAGCGGGGTAAGCTCACTGCCCGCGAGCGGATTGAGGCTTTACTTGACCCAAATAGCTTTATGGAATTAGACCTTTTAGTTGCGGGCTCTGGCAGTGGAGCAGGAGAGGGGAGAAAGTTTTTAGGTGAAGGAGCAGTAGCTGGAATGGGAAAAATTCATTCCCGAGCTGTTTTTGTTTATGCGCAAGATTTCACAGTCTTGGGAGGAAGCCTCTCTTATGCGCAGGCAAAAAAGATTTGTAAGCTCCTAGACCTTGCTCTTAAAGTTGGTGCGCCCTTTATTGCTCTTAATGATTCTGGTGGGGCACGCATTCAAGAAGGTGTTGCCAGCTTGGCAGGTTATGGCGAGATTTTTCTTCACAATACTCTTGCCAGTGGGGTTATTCCTCAAATCTCTGCCATTATGGGACCTTGTGCAGGTGGTGCGGTTTATTCGCCGGGACTGACTGATTTTATCCTTATGGTCAAGCCAACCTCATATATGTATATTACCGGACCCGAGGTGGTGAAAAGGTCAACAGGTGAGGAGATAAGCCATATAGAGCTGGGCGGAGCAGATGTGCATTCTAAAATAAGTGGAGTTTGTGATTTGGTAGCTGAAGATGACAGGCATTGTTTGGAGCTTATTCGCCAGCTTCTTACCTATCTTCCTCAAAACAATCAAGAAGAGCCACCAGTTATGGATAGTGGAGATGCACCTGAGCGGGCAACGCCAGAGCTTTTTGATATCATACCAACTGACCCCAATAAAGCTTATGATATAAAAAAAGTAATTAATGTCATTTTTGACCAAGAAAGTTTTTTTGAGCTCAAGCCAGATTTTGCTCCCAATATGGTAATTGGTTTTGCTCGCTTGGGTGGATATGTAGTGGGGGTGGTTGCTAATCAGCCGGCGGTGCAGGCTGGGGTGATAGATTCTCGCTCTGCTCGTAAGTCTGCCCGATTTGTTCGGTTTTGTGATGCCTTTAATATTCCCATAATCACTTTGGTAGATGTTCCAGGTTTTATGCCCGGAAGTGCAGAGGAGCAGGAAGGGATTATTCATCACGGTGCCAAGCTTATTTTTGCCTATGCAGAAGCAACTGTTCCCAAAATTACCTTGATTCTGCGAAAGGCTTATGGTGGTGCTTACATTGTGATGGGCTCAAAGCATCTTCGGGCAGATTTAAATTTTGCCCTGCCAAGCGCAGAGGTTGCGGTAATGGGACCAGAATCTGCCATAAGCGTTATTTATCGCAAAGAGATTAAAGAGACAAAAGAGCCTGATAAATTAAGACAAAAATTAATTGATGAGTATCGGGAGAAATTTGCCAATCCCTATCTTCCTGCAGAACTTGGATACATTGACGAAGTGCTCAGCCCAGAGCTGGTTCGCTCAAGACTTTATCGTGGTTTGGAGTTTTTACTGGAAAAGATTGACCGCACCCCTCGCAAAAAACACCCCAACCCACCACTTTAAGAGTTTTTAGAAGAAAAGAGCAAAAGGTGGGCTGTAAGCAAACAGAAATTAAAAGGAATTAACTTAACTTTCATCTCCTCTAATTCCATACATCACAAAATCCACGAGGGTGCGGGCGAGCTCGTCTAAATCTTTTATCTCGCCCTTTGCCCATTGATAGATGGTTTCTTTTAATATACCGACAATAAAACGGGCAATAAGATATGGGTCGGTCTTTTTTGCTTTTCCCAGCGTCTGTGCACGAGCTACATATCCGCAGAAAATATTGGTCATTGTTTTGTAAAAATGTTCAACTTGGTCAGCAAAGGCTTTATCTACTCCGCTCGCTTCTTCGACCAAGATAGTAATAAAATCAATAGAGTTTTTGTGGGAAAGTAATTTTTCTAAAGAGAGGCGAAGAGCAGATTTAAGCTCTTCTTCGCTCATCTCCTTTGCTAAGTCTAAATCAGGCAGAACCCGAAATATGTAAGCAAAATTGCTTTTGAGTAGCTCCTGAAAAAGGTCTCGTTTATCTTTAAAGTAAAGATAAAAAGTTCCCCGAGCAACACCAGCTTTTCTGACAATATCTGCTACAGTGGTAGCGTGATAGCCTTTTTCAGCAAAAAGCTTAAGTGCGCATTCTAGGAGTTGTTGTTTACGCTTTCCTTTTTTTAATTTTTTAGCATATCCCACACTGCTGACAGCCTTGCCCGCAGGGTTTTGTGGTTTTTCCAAGCCAGGCTCTTTCATATTCATTCCACAAATACTCCTTTCTAATGCCTGTGTCAATTATATCCCAAGCAAAAATCTCTTCTTTGTTCTTTTCCCCAAGATATTGCTCAATCAGTTCTTTATCACGAAGTAGCTGTCGGATAGTGAGTTTCTTTTGAGCAAGCTTTTCCAAAATCCTTCCTAGCCTTCTGTCTCCCCGAGAAATTATCCCTTCAACAAGCGCCTCGCGGATTGAAAGAGGCTTTAACTCATATCCTTCCCGACGGGGCAGTTGGCTTTGAAGCCGAGCTAGCTTTTTTTCCAGTACCTCTTCCTTTTCCATTTTTAACCACTGAAACGCGGTATGTGCTTTTGGAATAAATGGATTTATGCTCAATTCAATAATCGGGCTTGAGCCTGATTTTCTCCTGCCTAGCTTAAGAGCGGTTTTTATTCTTCTTACCTGAACAGCTATTTCATCAACATCA
>CAZQJX010000149.1:0-5333 GCA_964592965.1 uncultured bacterium | reverse complement strand
TTTGCCTTTGGCTTTTTGCCCTCAAAATACTCCACAACATAATTAATTGCTTTTTGAACATAATCTGGAGCAGGCTCGCTCGCCCTCTCTGCCTGAGGATAAAAATCCAGAACATAATCTATCATTCGCTTTCTTGACCAGCCCGGAAGCACAAGGCGCTTTATCCCTTTTTCGCTGGCTACTATCAGGCATTCGCCAAGCAGGGTAGGAAAAATCCAGTATCTAGTCATCTTGCCCTTCTCCTGAAAATATCCAAAAGCACACTAACTTCTTCCATTCTGAGTGCCGAGGCGATAAGGAAATAAAAAATTGCGCTTAAAGCAACTCCACCAGCTACCCAGCCCAGCTTCTCAACCAATCTTCCTGCCTCCAACCAAATGCTTTTATGAGAGATATACACTGAAAGCAAAACCAATGGAACACAGGCGAGCAGGGATTTTCCCACTGTTGAGAACAGGCTTGCAAATTCAATCCTTACTTTTTTACCTGTAAAAGCCAAAACCAGTAAAAGGAAATTAATCACAGTGGCAAGAGCGGTTGCCAGTGCCACTCCTGCGAACCCGAGCGAAGGAAGGCGGGTGAGAGAGGCGCATCCTAAAAGATTAACCACCATAGCCACTCCTGCGCACCAGACAGGTGTTCGCGCATCTTTTAAAGAATAATAGCTACTAGCCATAATTCTCACTCCTGCGCTTGCCCAGAGAGCAAGAGCATAAAAAAGAAGCGCCTTAGCTGTGGCAAGCGTGTCTTGGGCAGAAAACTCACCGTGCTGATAAATCAGGCTCAAAATAGGCACACGCATTAAAATCAAACCCAGCATTGATGGAATAATCATAAAGCCCACTAAGCGGAATCCAAAGGTCAAAAGCCTGCCCAGCTCCTCAAACTGCTTGCGGGCTGAATACTGGCTTAAGCTAGGTAAAATCGCTGTGGCTATGGCAATGGCAAAAATTGCCAAAGGGAGCTGAACCAATCTGTCCGAATAATATATATAGCTTCTTCCACCTTCAAACGGTGAGACAAAAATCGTGCTGATAAGAAAATTTATCTGGTATATGCTGGCGCCAAAAATACTGGGTAGCATTAGTCTGCCTATTTTTCTCAAGCCCGGGTGCTTTAAGTCAAGATAGGGTTTGAAATAAAACCCGTAGCGGAAAAGGGCAGGAAGTTGAATTAAAAACTGAACCGCTCCGCCTAAAAGCACACCAATAATCAGGCTCTCTCCCCGATGAAAAAAATGAAATCGCTCATTTAAAATCACCACCGAGGCAATAAGCGAGATATTCAGGAATATTGGCGCTGAAGCAGGAGCGGTAAAATGCTTAAAAGAATTAAGAACACCCATTGCCAAAGCCACTAAGCAGATGAGCAAAGTGTATGGAAAAAGCTGTCTTGTCATTTTTTCTGCCAGCGCCATTTTTTCAGGAACAGAAGCAAACCCCGGCGCCATCAGCCGGGCAATCCAGGGGGCAAAAATCATTCCCAGCGCTGTTATAATCAGAAGCAAAATCAGCACCACCCAAAAAGCAGAATAAGCCAGTTTCATAGCCTCATTTTTCGGCTTGGTCTCAAGCTCCTCTGTAAAAACAGGAACAAAGCTTATGGTAAGGGAGCCTTCTCCCAGCATTCTTCTCAGCATATTGGGAATGCTAAAAGCAACAAAAAACGCATCTGCAATCATTCCTGCTGCGAACACACGGGCAATAACAATATCTCGTATCATTCCCAGCACCCTGCTGGTAAGGGTGAGTGCTGAAATAATCCCTGTGCTTTTGGTTACTTCTAGCTCCTCACTCACTTCACACTCTCCGCTCTTTTCCGGGAAAAATCAGCTTGTGAAGCTGAAGATTCAGCCTGATGTTAAGCCTGTCTTTTAATATCCAGTGGGCTAGCTTCTCTGCGCTCAAAAATCCCCAAGCTGGGGAGAAGCTGAGCTGAAACCGCTCCAGATTATATCTCTTAATCAATTCTTTTGCCCAGAGATAATCTCGCCTATTAACCAGAACAATCTTAACCTCATCGGTCTTTTTCAAATAGTTCAAATTCTCATAAAGATTGGCTTTTTCTTCTCCGCTTGATGGAGTTTTCAAATCCATAATGATATGAACCTTTCTCGGCACCGCTGAAATATCCAGCGAGCCGTTGGTCTCAAGAATAACCTTTTTGCCTGCTTTTAAAAGCCTTCTCATAAGTGCTATGGATTCTTTTTGCAAAAGAGGCTCTCCGCCAGTGATGAGCACCTGCTCAAATCCTTTTTTATCAACCATCTCAACCAGAGAAGAGAGAGCAAATCTCCTTCCACCTTCTTTTGCATAGCGGGTATCGCAATAAATACAGTTTAGGTTGCAACCGCTCAGCCTAACAATCAGCCCGCTCCAGCCGGCAAAAATCCCCTCGCCAATAATCGCAGGATAGATTTCTTTAACCAAAAGAGACATTTGCTATCTCCGATGAAGCTGATATTTCTCCACCGCCTTCCTGTGCTCCTTATAGGTGGAAGAAAAATAATGCGTGCCATTTCCTTTGGAAACAAAATATAAATAATCTACATCTGCTGGATAAAGCGCAGATTCAATAGCATCTTTTCCGGGATTGCAAATAGGTCCAGGAGGAAGACCTGAGTTAAGATAAGTGTTATAAGGAGTCCAGCGCTCAAGGTCTTTTTTGCGAAGGTTGCCATCAAAATTAGGTAATAAGCCGTAAATAACCGTAGGGTCGCATTCCAGCTTCATTCCTCGCTTGAGCCGATTATAAATCACTGCACTTACCAAAGGCTTTTCTTCTTTTCTGCTTGTTTCCTTTTCAATAATTGATGCGATGGTCAAAATTTGATGCCTGGTCAAGCCGAGCTCTTTTGACCGCTTGTCCCATTCAGGTTTCCAGACCTCTAAAAACCGCTTGTGCATTGCTCTGATTATCTGCTCCTCTGTGTCATACCTGCGAAAATAATAGGTATCTGGATATAAATATCCTTCAAGGCTTTTTGCATTAATTCCCAGCGATTGGACAAACCTCTGGTTAAAAGCCAAATCTAAAAACTTCTCTCCTGACCATATCCCGCTTTTGTTTAGAATGCGGGCAATGTCCCATAAATTGGAGCCTTCAGGCACTACCAGCCGATAATACCTCTGCCTTCCTTTAACTAAATCATCAAGGATTTTATCTACACTATCTCCCTGAGAAAACTCATATTCTCCAACCTGAATTTTTTTCTCCACTCTTTTCAGCTTGGCAAGAGCAACCAAAAGGCGATGGTCAGATATAATACCTTTTTCTTCCAGCTCTCTGGCAACATCAATCAGCCTCTCTCCGGGCTTTACCACAATCACCACCTTTGCTCCTGCCCCTGGAGCAGGCTTGATGGCAAAATAAGCCCTTACCAGAAAAATCAAAAGCACGCTTAAAAATAAAATAACTACCAGTTCAATCAGCGTTCTTTGCCTCATCTTTTTCTTGCCTGAAGAAAAGAATCAAGAATTAAAGATGCGCTTACTTTGTCTCTGAGCTTTTTTCTTTTTTTTCTGCTCAGGTCTGCTTCTAAAAGAGCGCGCTCTGCCTGCTGGGTTGTGAGCCTTTCGTCCCAGAGATGAACTTTTATTCCCAACTTCTGTTCAAGCGCTACTGCCAGCTCCTCTGCTAAAATCGCCTCTTTTCCCTTCTTACCGCTGGTGCGAACAGGATACCCAATGACTATCTCGCTCACCTCGTTCTCTTTGCAGATGCGCTCCAGCTCGCTTATAAGCTCGCTCTGAGAAGAAAATTCTATTTTTCCGAACGGAGATGCAATTATCCCCAAAGGGTCGCTCAAAGCCAGTCCCACCCTTTTTTCGCCCGGGTCTATGCCAAGAATTCTGGACATTATTCACTGGAAAGAATCTGAACATAAAGCTGGCGGGAGCGAGGTCCATCAAACTCGCAAAAGAATATCCCCTGCCAGGTGCCCAGCGCCAATCTTCCACCTGTAATGGGAACCATCACAGAAATTCCCACCACCGCTGATTTAACATGAGCATCTGCATTTCCTTCAAGATGACGCCAAGCTTTGCGGTGCGGATACTGCTCGCTTAGCGCAGAAGCAATATCCTCAGCAACGCTCGGGTCCGCATGCTCATTAATAATCACACCGGCAGTGGTGTGCGGACAATAAACCAAGCAAATGCCTTCATTAACATCTTCTTCGCTTACCAGCCTCTGCACCTCAGCGGTGACATCTACCATTTCTATTCTGCTCGTGGTCTTTACCCTGAGGGTCTTCATCTTTTTACTCCTTTGTTTAGTTTTTTAACTAACCTCTGCCAGTTTTTTCCCGGGATTATTTTACCCAAAACAGCTGGCGAATGCGCGCCTGTTATATGGCAGAGATTTACCTGTATTCCTTTAAGGCAAAGCTCTGCTAAAATTCCAAATCCTATGGGCTCTTTTGCCTGCAAAGGAATGCCCAATTCTGAGCAGAGCAAGATTTTTGCTCCAAAAACTTCTCCAAGCTCCTTAATTAAAGCCAGATTTTTTGCCCCTCCACCAGAAACTATTATCTCATCAGGGTTGATTTTAAAATTAGCAGAATAAGTTAAATAAATCATCTCTGCCACTGCCTTGACTGCGCTTCTTAAAATATCAGGAACATCTTTGGAAAGCTGATAGTTTAGCTTTTTAAGAAGCGCTCTTAGCCAGCTCTGGTCAAACATAGTTGCACAGAGGCTTTGAGCACCTGCTTTTTTCTCTAAATGCTTTAAAAATATCTCTACCCATTCTCTTTTAGCCCTGCCTTTTAGCGCTGTTTTTCCATCTCGGTCATATCTGCTTTTTGAAGCAGTTAAAAAGCAGAAAAGCTGGTCTAAAAAAACATTGCAGGTGCAGGCATCCATAGCCCGACATTGCTCAAAGCCCGCTCCTTTTGGAATAAAAGTAAAATTCGCAATACCGCCTAAATTCAAACTCAGCCTTGTCTTTTGAGAAGAGGCAAAAAGCAAATACTCGCCAAAGGCAAGAACAGGTGCTCCCTCTCCACCGCTTGCCAAATCTCCTGGACGAAAATCTCCCACTGTAGTTATGCCTGTGCGGTGGGCAATTACTGCCGGCTCTGCCAGCTGAACAGTTGCACGAATTTTATATTTGCCTATTTTCTTTGGCTCGGGAAAATGAGCTATGGTCTGCCCGTGACTGGCAATTAAATCCACTTTTTGCGGGTCAAAGTAGGAAGACCGCATCAATTCAATTGCTTTTTCTGCAAATACTTCTCCTAAAAGAAAATTTAATCTTGCGAGATTTTCCAGCTCTGCTTTGTCTTCAATCTCCTTCAGTTCTTTAAGAACAGCTTTAGGATAGGGAAATTC